>CAXHHE010000294.1:0-4716 GCA_964016365.1 uncultured Bacteriovorax sp.
ATACTGACTCCATCTATGAATTGGGGCAGACTGATAAATTCTTGAAAGTTAGTGAGGCAATCTTAAATGACACCACTTCTTTCGGCACGGATAATGCTTATATTCAAAATGTCCGGGAAAGAATTGCCTACCTCGGTATCGAAATAACCGCCGGAAAAGGGACACTAAACAACTATATGCTATTTGAAAAAAAGATTAACGATTTCAAAAAAGCTTACTCAAAGTCGATTTACACAGGACGAGTGAACTATCTTTTGGGGCAAGCAATGGTGGCTAACCAGAAAGTGAAAGAAGGAAGAGAGATCTTCACTTCACTGGTTAACGATAAGAACACCTCAGACTATTTGAAAGAGTTAGCTAAGAGTGAACTTGGGTTACTAAATCTTAAAGAAAGAACTTTATAACTAGCTTCAGGATGGAAGCGAGATTCGTATGACAGGAGGTCAGATGGAAGCGATTAGGGTAGAACTTTTTGGAACAGATGCAAGAGTAGAAAGAGCTGTTCAGCAGGCAAGAAACTTATCTGTTAGCAAAGCTGCCGTATTAATTGTTGGCGAAAATGGTGTTGGTAAAAGAACTCTAGGACGCTACATCCATGAAAATTCAGGAAGATCAGCTCAAGCTTTCGAGCTTGTAGACTGTTCACTTCCAGCACAAGAAGTTGAAAACCGTATTCTTGGGCACAGAGACAATGCTACTGGAAGATTCAATAAGGGAATCCTTGAAGCGGCCAACAGAGGAACTGTTGTTTTCGCTAACATCGACTGCCTTGATGAAGAATTCCAAAAAAGACTTCACAAAATCATCAATGAACTTGAAGACTACGATATCGACGTTCGTTTAATCGCAACGACAACAAAGAACCTTTCTAAACTTGTTGGAGCTGGAAGATTCTACCGTGGTCTATACACAATCTTCTCAAACAATGCTGTAACAATCCCGGCACTTCGTGAAAGACAAGAAGACCTTGAGCGTCTTGCTCGTCACTTCATGAACGAAATGGCCGAAAATCAAACAGTAGAAATCGATTCAGTTGCTATGGACAGAATCAATTCTCACTACTGGGCTAACAACATTCATGAGCTAAAGCAAGTTATCTCTAGCTCAATCTCAAACAACTCATCTCTACTGGACGAAAGCGCATACGAAGTTTCTGATAAAAAATCAGTTAACTTCATGAGTGAAGACGACTCTGACGGTGTAAGACTAATGTCGCTTAAAGATGCTGAAAAGCTTCTTATCAAAAAAGCGCTTATCCACACTTCAGAAAACAGAACTCAAGCTGCTAAGATTCTTGGTGTATCAATCAGAACTCTTAGAAACAAGATTAACGAGTACAGAACTGAAGGTTCTTCGTACTTTGTTAACTTACGCTAGTCTCGAGTAAAGTTAAAGAGATCGAGAGACAAAAGAGAAAAGGAGAAGGGACGATGGAGATTAGTGATAAAACAATGCAGGCCCTGCAAGCTTCGCTGAAATTCAGACAGCTTCGTCAGGAGTTACACGCATCTAATATCGCTAATGCTGAAACTCCAGGATACAAAGCAAAGAAACTTGATTTCGAAGAAGCTTTGGCCCGTGCTCTTGATACAGATGAACAATTAAAAATGAGAACTACCGACTCTAAACATTTCAATGTTGGAGGCGGTGGTTTTAACAATTTACAACCAGAGATTTACGAAGACTCAAACGGAATCGTAGATCCAACTGGAAATACTGTTGACCGCGACCAGGAAATGGCCGAAATGGCAGAGAACAAAGTTATGTACGATGCCACTGTTCAGCTAATTAACAAAAAACTTGGCCTATTAAAATATGCCATTGGTTCTGGGCAGTAGTTTAGGGGGATGAATGGATTTATTAACTAGTTTAAAAATTAGCTCATCAGGATTGGCTGCCAACAAAAAAAGAATGGGAGCAATCACTTCGAACATTGCCAATGCTCAAACAACAAGAACGGCGGAAGGCGGACCTTACCAGCCAAAAGAAGTTGTTTTTGGATCAGAGCCGGCAAGAGAGAATTTTGCTGAGATTTTAGAAGGCGAGCTGGAAGAAAAAGCACAGGCCGTTCACGCAACGGAAATTGCTAACAGTAAAAAAGCGCCAATTATGAAGTATGAACCAAATCACCCGGACGCAAACGCTGAAGGGTATGTGGCCTACCCAAACATCAACACGATGGAAGAGATGGCCAATATGATTGAAGCTTCTAGAGCTTATGAAGCGAACATCAACGCTATGAACACTGCAAAGAGTATGGCGTTAAAAGACCTTGAAATCGGAAGAAACTAATTTTTTAAAATATTGAGTATTAGGAGACAAGTATGTCGATTGAAAACGTAGGAAACATGAACAAGATGCTGTCAAAATACAGCACTCAGGATTGGACGAAAAGTGCGTCGATTGATCAGGCGAGCCTTCCGAACTTCAATGAATTAACGGCCGGACAAGCTCAAGGCGCAGCAGCTCCTCAAAGCTTTTCTGAAATCATGGCCTCTTCACTTGCTGAAGTAAACAACATGCAGGTAGAAGCTAACAAAGCGATTCAGAAACTAGCTTCAGGACAAACTAAAAATATCAGCGAGACAATGCTGGCGGTAGAAAACGCGGAAATCGCTTTCAAGACTATGAACCAGGTTCGTATGAAAGTAATTGAAGCTTATAAAGAGATTATGAGAATGCAAATGTGATTTTAAATCACGGTTTCTTTGGTTACTCGGTTACTGGTTACTAGGACGATATAAGATTTCATAGGATGTGAAATTGGATTATCAGGAGGATTCCCTTGCAAGATATTTTGGAAAAGATTGTTAGAAACTTCAAAGAATTTTTTAATGGCCTAGATGCCACTAAAAAACTTGGTTTCATCATTGTTGCCTGTATGATTGCAGCTGCGATGGTGGGGATTGTTGTTTGGGCCTCTAAAACAAGATATGACACTCTTTACACTGATCTAAACAAAGAAGATGCAAGAAAGATTGCCATCATTCTTGAAGAGAAGAAAATCCCATACCAAACATCAGATGACGGTAAAACAATTTCGATCCCAGAGGATCTGGTTGGTGTATGGCGTCTGGAAATCGCGAAGCTTGGAACAAGCTTCTCGGGAACTGTAGGGTATGAAGTTTTTGATAAACAATCATTCGGAACAACAAGTTTCGTTCAGAAAGTTAATAAGCAAAGAGCTCTTGAAGGGGAGCTTGTTAAGTCGATTATGTACATCCAGGGTGTAAAACGCGCACGCGTTCACATTTCAATCCCTGAGTCATCTCCATTCGTAGCTGAAAAGAAAGCCCCTTCAGCTTCAGTTGTTCTTGAACTTAATAACGGTGTTTCATTAACTCCGGCAGAAATTAAAGGGATCGCATCTCTAGTAGCTTCATCAGTAGAAGAGATGAGATCTGAAAACGTAGTTATCTTAGATGACCGCGGTAAGAAACTTTCTGAAAACATCGGTGACCCGATGACGGCTACGACGGCAAACAGACTTGCTCTTGAAGCTCAACTAAACCAAAAATACGAAAGACAAATCGAAGACATCCTAAGTAAGGTTGTTGGAGATGGAAAAGTTGTAGCAAAAGTAACAGTTGACCTGGACTTTACAGAAGCAGTTTCAACAGAGACGTCTTACGATAACGAAAACGCAGCAGTTGTTTCTGAAGTAAAGAACTCTCAGAACCTTGCTGGATCACGTCCATCACCTCAAGGTGTAGTAGGAGCTCGCTCGAATCTTCCAGGTGAAGAACCACAAGCGGGTGTAGCAGAAACAAAGAACAACGTAACAAAAGAACTTACGACGAGAAACTTCAATGTTCCAACAAAAGTCACTCAGTCTAAGAAGCCAGCAGCAAACGTAAAAGCAATCTCTGCTGCGGTTATGATCGACGGTAAGAGAGTTCCAGTATTGGATGAAAACGGAGCAGCTCAACTTGATAAGCAGGGGAACCCTGTTATGAAGTATGAGAAGTGGTCTGCAGCTGATCTTGAGAATTTTCAGCAAATCGTTGCCAGCACACTTGGGACAAGCGACAAACGCGGTGACAAGCTGATCATCAAAAACATGGAGTTCGCTAGAGAAGACATGACGGTAGCTGATGCGATCTTAAAAGAGCAAGCTAACCGCGAACTTATCAGAAACATCGTAAAGTACCTGGCGGTAGGGTTAACGATCTCGTTATTCTTCTTCCTGGTAGTTCGTCCTTTCATCCAATGGGTTACGGACAACACGATCGAAACAGTGGAAGACTTCTTACCTCGTACACTTGAAGAACTTGAAAAAGTACAGGCGAACCAACGCCTACCAGGTCTTGAGGACGCTCTTCCGCAGATTGAAGAAAAACTTAACCCTGAGAAGATTGAAGGGAACATGCTTCGTGAGAAAATCATTGCTCTGGTTGAAAACAACCCAGGTAAAGCAGCTCAGATTATCCACGAGATGATCCACTCTTCTGAATCAGATAAACAAATTGCGTAATTAATCCTTATTGAGGAATAAACGATGGCAGCACTTAACGACAACCAATTAGATCCCGACACAGAGTATGGCCTTTTAAATGGCCAGGACAGAGCGGGACTTCTTTTGAGCTCACTGGGAATGAACATTACCCAGCTTATCTTTCAAAACATGAAAGATAACGATGTTAAGAGAATGATTAACGCTATGTCGAACGTCTGTCTCTTATACACATCTCCGAGCCCACGAGACGCTCAGTTATC
>CAXHHE010000295.1:0-4693 GCA_964016365.1 uncultured Bacteriovorax sp.
CACAGAAGCCTTCGTCGGCAGCGTCAGATGTGTATAAGAGACAGTTCAAATACTTCGCATGGTGGGCCACATGGGCCTCCATGAATGTCGAGATAAAGTAGTAACTGTGGTCATAACCTTCACAAAGATTAATCTCACAATCCTGCCCGGCTTTTTGGGCCGCTTCTCTTAGGTGTTCAGTGAGAAGTTCCTTAGCAAAAAACTCATCCTGAAGCCCTTGGTGAACCAGGATTTTCGCCGGATGCTTTTTACCGGTCATTAAAAGTTCGGTGGCATCGTAAGTTGCCCACGCGCTCTTATCACTTCCTAAATAGCCATTAAATGCTTTTATTCCCCATGGTGAAACACTTGGGTGCACGATTGGAGAAAACGCTGACACCGCTTTAAATTTGTCCGGATTCTTAAGCCCGATGATTAAAGCACCATGGCCTCCCATTGAGTGGCCAAAGATTGAAACGTTTTTTACCTTAAACTCGTTAGTGATCACGTTGTAGAGATCATTAACGATATAGTCGTACATTTTGTAGTGATCAGCGTAGCCTGGAGTTGTCGCATTTAAATAAAACCCCGCTCCCGAACCAAAGTCGTAAGAGTCGTGCTCGCCTGGAAGATTGAGTCCTCTTGGTGAAGTATCCGGTGCAATCACCATTAACTTTTTTTCAGCTAAAAACTTTTGCGCTCCGGCCTTTGTAATGAAATTCTCTTCAGTACATGTCAGACCCGAAAGCCAGATTAAACAACCTTTCACTTCCCCATTGGGGATAAAAGTTGAAAACTTCATTTCTGTTTTAGTCGCTGCCGACTCGTGTGACCAGAACTCCGTTTTTCCTTCGAATGTTTTATGAGACTTTAATTGTTTCATAAGTTCTCCTCTAAAATTAGAAAGTCACAACACTTCTGATACTCTTTCCTTCATGCATGTAATCGAAAGCTTTGTTGATGTCTTCGATTGGCATTGTGAAAGTTACCAGGTCATCAATATTGATTTCACCTTTCATATATCTTTGAACGTACCCTGGAAGTTCTGTTCTTCCTTTTACTCCACCGAAAGCTGATCCTTTCCACACTCTTCCTGTTACCAGTTGAAATGGACGAGTTGAAATTTCTTGTCCTGCGGCCGCAACACCGATAATTGTCGATTGTCCCCAACCTTTGTGACAACACTCTAGAGCTTGTCTCATAAGAGTTGTATTTCCTACGCACTCAAAAGAATGCTCAACACCACCGTCAGTCATCTTTACGATTTGATCAACGATCGTTCCATCGATTTCTTTTGGGTTAACGAAGTCTGTTGCTCCAAACTTTCTCGCCATTTCTTCTTTTGAGTTGTTGATATCAACAGCGATGATTTTTTTAGCGCCAACCATTTTTGCTCCCTGGATAACTGAAAGACCAATTCCTCCAATTCCAAAAACAGCAACGTTGTCGTTCTTTTCTACTTTCGCTGTATTTAAAACAGCTCCGATACCTGTTGTTACACCACAGCCAAGAAGACATACTTTATCTAATGGGGCTTCTTTATCAATTTTTGCTAGAGAAATTTCTGCACACACTGTGTACTCAGCAAATGTAGATGTTCCCATGTAATGGAAGATTGGCTTGCCGTCTTTTGAGAAACGAGATGTCCCATCTGGCATTAATCCTTTCCCTTGAGTTTCGCGAATGCGTTGGCAAAGGTTAGTCTTTCCTGATGTACAGAATTTACAAGTTCCACACTCTGGAGTGTAAAGAGGGATAACGTGGTCACCTTTTTTAAGTGATGTCACACCTTCTCCAACTTCTTCAACGATCCCCGCTCCTTCGTGTCCAAGGATAACCGGAAAGATTCCTTCTGGGTCTACACCTGAAAGAGTGTAAGCGTCCGTGTGGCAAACACCGCTGGCCACAATACGAACCAGGACTTCTCCTTTTTTTGGCCCTTCTAAATCAACTGTCTCTATTTTAAGTGGCTGACCTGGTCCCCACGCTACTGCTGCTTTTACTTTCATTGTTTCCTCCCGTATAAAAAAACTTGAAAAAAGATCATACTTCCCCCATCGGGACTTGACTATCCTCTCTGGAAGAACAACACTGTTTCCCCATGGAAACAATAAAATGGATTCAGTGCATTTTGACCTTTGTAAGGGTGAGCGAGCTAGGAAGCTTCTCGAAGGCGGCAAGCTCCCTTGGAATCTCGAAATCTCATGTGAGTAAGACCATTAAGGCCTTGGAAGATGAAGTGGGTATTGCCCTCTTTTTTCGCTCAACAAGGAAAGTCCAGCTAACAAGCATCGGTGAAGAATTCTTAAAGAACTGTCAGTCTTCGCTTCAAAATCTTGAAGCGGCCCGCGCAGAATTGGTTACTCCTTCAGATAAACCCCGCGGTCTTCTTCGTGTGACACTTGCCGGCGTCTTTGGTGAAAACTATATCGCTCCCGTTTTAATTGGGATGGCAAAAAAATACCCGGAGCTAACGATTGAGCTCAACTTCGACACACGTATTGTCGACTTAATTGCTGAACGCTACGACGTGGGAATTAGAATTGGAGAGCTTTCCAACTCCTCTCTCTTTGCTCAAAAGATAGCTTCCCGTCGCGAGTATGTTTGTGCATCTCCTGAATACTTAAAGAAACATAAAAAACCTCATACTCTTGAAGCGCTTAAAGATTACAATTGCCTCGGTGGACAGAATCAATGGGCCTTTAAACAAAATGGGAAAAGTAAATCCGTGACAGTGAGTGGGAATTTAAAAACGAATAACCCACGCGTGGTTTTACAGGCGGCACTTGATGGCTTGGGGATTGTGAGGCTTCCTGGTTCATATGTTTTTTCTCATATCAAGGATGGGACGCTTGTTGGCCTGCTTGATGAGTACAGTGAAGGAAAAAAAGATATATGGGCCGTGACTCCGTCGAGAAACAAGCAGAATTTAAACGTTAGTACGTTTATCAATGAGCTTAAGGTGTTTTTGTCGGAGGGATATTCGGACGTTTTATTTTAAACACCTCTCGACATATCATTTTGAAGCTGGCGCTCTAGAGTATTTCTCTATGTAATAATTAAGATATTGGTCATATTTCTTCTCTGACTTATAGTCATTGATTGTCTTTCCTAAATTATTCTTAAGTAGAAAGTCTGCCCCTGCTTCATGTAGGGCAACAATATTGCCAAGGCACTTTGATTTTGCCGCCAGCATAGAAGCAGATTCACCTTTTGCATTGACTGCGTTTATATCAGCACCTGACCTTATCAAATGCTCAAGCATTTTTGGTTTACAGCTTTGGGCTGCAAGGTGAAGAGGGAGGACATTAAATTGATTTGCTTTTGAGTTTAATTCAAAACCTTTGGACAATAAGTAATCTACCATCTCGGTCTTTTCGCTTAACACTGCAAACATCATAGCATTGTAGAATTGATAATCTTTATCTTTGTCATTTGTAACACTTGTTAAATCTGCGCCTTTATCTACTAAAAGCTTTACCATTTTTAAGTCGCCAATGGCGATTGCCATTAATACAGGAGTTACTCCACTGTCACTCGCCTGATTAATTTCAATTGAGTTTTTTGACATTTTTTCAATATATCCATAATCATTTTTGTAAATGAAAATGCCTAGTTTATTACCTTGATAAAATGGAGGGGTTGCAAAATCTATATTAAGTGCGAAAAATCCCAAGACAGCGGAGCAAGTAATAATAATTCCCCACTCTTTTATAGGATTCCATTTTACTGGTTTCTTGTAAGTTTTGATTTCGTTTGTCCAAGTATCAAGTAAATTCGTATACAGAAAAATAATAAATACGGCCAAAACTAAAGGAGACCAATTAACCCCAAATGTTAATATTGATTTAAGAAATGGCTGTATGAAATCAAAAACGCCAATGGAGTATCGAATCTCAACAAAAACGATTCCTAGGAACAAAAATAAGAACCCTGTTATAAACAAAAGAAACGTACGAATTGTACTAATTAAATCTTTATCGGCATTGGCCTTTTGATATTCTAATCTTGGGTTCGTGATCGCTCCATTAACAACCATCAACTCGATAAAAACAGCAAAAAGAACAATATTTAATATCAATTTATAAAAATTGTAGTCTTTGATACTAAACAAGTTAAAAAATTCATCAACATTACTTTTAAATAAAACAAGAAACACGATTATTGGTACAACCAATACTAATCTTGAAAGAATTAAAGAAAAGGTAATTTCTTTCTTGCTCAAAGGTAAAGACTGGAAAAACTTCCATGAAAAGTTACTTGAATTAGCCTTAGCTGAGCTAATGAGAGACAAGGTCCAAAAATTTCTTACACAATAAATCAATAATCCCCAAACGACTGTGATTTGAAGAGTTTCTGAAAAGCTAATGATCTTAAAAAGCAAAGAAATGATAAACATTCCTATGATCATTAGTAATAAATCATAAACAACCCAATCAAAATAATTTCTAAGCAAGATTAATTTTTTATTATTCACGCAATTTTTCCAATGTTAAACAGGTTAAGAATTTCACCCGGATTGCACACAGTGCCTCTACCATCTTCGATAAAAAGCACCTTGTTGGCCCTCGAGATTAAATCCTCAGCGATATTGGTGGCTAAAATAACCGCCATACCATACTCGGCCCTATGTCGATTCAATGCCTGGAAAAATTGCCCACGTGTTTCAGGGTCCAGAACCGCTGTAATCTCATCAATAAGTAAAATTTTAGGC
>CAXHHE010000296.1:0-4684 GCA_964016365.1 uncultured Bacteriovorax sp.
TCAAAACATGAAAGATAACGATGTTAAGAGAATGATTAACGCTATGTCGAACGTTAAGCGTGCGCCGATCTGGATGGTAAAGAGAGTTCTTGAAGATTTTTACAAGCAACTAAACGAAGAAAACGATCTTCTATTCGCGGAAAACCGCGGTCGTGATTTCATCATCAACACTCTTGGTGAAGACAGAGCGAAGCAACTTCTTGGTCAGATCGTAGAAGTTGGACAATCAAATACACTTGAATCACTTGAACTGGTAGATACAAGAACATTATCAAACTTCCTAATCAACGAGCACCCGCAGACAATCGCGCTTATCGTTGCTCACCTTGCACCGGAAAGAAAAGTAGACGTTCTAAGACGCCTACCAGAAGGTCTGCAAGCGGAAGTTGTTCTTCGTGTGGCCAACCTTGACTACGTTTCTCCTGAGCTTATCTCTCAGCTTGATGACGTTCTTAAAACTGAACTTTCGACTCTTGGGTCTATCGACACTAACCAGCTTGGTGGTGTTGAGCCGATCGCTGATATGCTTAACCTTATGGACAAAAACACTGAGAAGAACATCATGTCTCGTGTTGAAGAAAAAGATCCTGAGCTTGCAGAAGAGATCAGAAAACTTATGTTTACTTTCGAAGATCTACTTTACGTGGACGACAAAGGTATCCAGAACCTTCTTCGCGAAGTGGACAACGGAAAGCTTGTTATTGCAATGAAGACGGCACCAGACGAAATCAAGCAAAAGCTTTTCAAGAACATGTCAAACCGTGCGGCTACGCTGCTTAGAGAAGACCTTGAGGCCCTTGGACCTACTAAGCTTTCAGACGTTGAAAAAGCTCAAGCTGAAATGGTTGCTAAAGTTAAAGAACTTGAAGGTCAAGGTAAAGCCTTTATCGCTCGCGGTTCTGACGGCGACTCTCTGGTATAGTTTTTGGTTTAATAGTTTAAATAAGGAATTTATAAAATGGTTAAAGCGACCGGCGAAATTACAGAATATAAGTTTCAAAATTTCACAGAAGTGGAAGAAGGGAATGAGTCTGTTAAATTATTCGAGTTCAAGCCACTGCTTACTGCGGCTCAGACCATTGAGAAAAGTGAGTTCCAAAGAGTTATTAAAACTGAAAGATAGTTTGCAAAGAACTCTCAGTTTAAAGTTAACCCTATCGTTGAACAGTTCCGCGGTCTAAAAGACCAGGAAGACCGTGAATATGAACACCGTGTAGAAGAAGAAGTTAAAAGAAGAGTTGCTGAAATTCAGGACGAAGCTTTTAAGGCCGGATTCGATGAAGGTGTCAACCAGGGCCGCGAAGAAATCTTTGACCAGATGAGAAGCGCAGTAGATGAAAAACTTGAAGATTTCTCACAGATGGTGACGTCTGTGCTTAAGACTCAGGAAGAAATCCTGTTTAACCAAAAAACAGAAATGTATAAGCTGCTAAGAAACCTTTCGAAATGGATCGTTCTAAGAGAACTTCAGGACGATGGAAAGTATATTGAAAGACTTTTAGAAAGACTGCTTTTAGAAATGCAGGCAAGACATAATCTTTTAATTCAGGTGAATGCTGATGACTTCGCTTCAATGCCGGATGTTCTGAACCATGTTCAGGGCCGCCTGGGTGAAATGAAGAACGTGAGAGTGGAAATCGATTCATCAGTCACGACAAGAGGAATTGTAGTAGAGTCAGAAAACGGAATCATCAATGCGACAATGGAAGAACAATTCAAGTCGCTTGATAAACTGTTTGAAGACGTACTGGCGAAAGTCTAGGGGGGAGTAAATGGATAAGAATCTTGATCTCTCTTCAATCCACAAAAATTACGAATATGCCTCTCCTTTCCAGAAAATTGGAAAGGTGTTTGCTAATAAAGGGATGGTTTTTGAAGTTAACCTTCCAAGAGCTCCAATTGGTGCGAACGTTGAGTTCGTGACCGAATTCGGAGACAAGTCTTTAGGGGAAGTCGTAGGGATTAACGGAAACCGTTGTATGGCCATGCCTTATGACGAACTTTCAGGAATCAACTCAGAAACCCGCGTGTACTTAAAAGATCTGACAACAACAATTAAAATCTCACAAGGATTTCTTGGACGTGTTATTGATTTCCAGGGAAATCCTATCGATGGAAAAGGACCGATTGAGCAAACAGGTGTAGAAGCGAGAAGCATCTATGGTGTGGCCTTAAACCCACTTCAAAGACCACCAATCAGTGAGGCCCTGGATACAGGTATCCATGCTATTAACTGCTTTATGACAGCAGGGAAAGGACAGCGTTTTGCCATCATGGCCGGTTCGGGTGTTGGTAAGTCGGTAACCATGGGGATGATCGCTCAGAACTCAAGTGCAGACATTAACGTTATCGCGCTTATCGGAGAGCGTGGTCGTGAGGTTTTAGAATTCATTGAGCACGACCTTGGACCTGAAGGCTTAAAGAAGTCGGTTGTTATTGTTGCAACTTCAGATTCATCAGCGCTAACGAGAATGAAAGCGGCCTACGTAGCGACAACCGTTGCTGAGTATTTTCGCGATCAAAATGCTGACGTTCTTTTAATGATGGACTCAATCACGCGTTTTGCGATGGCAAACCGTGAGATCTCTCTTTCAGCTGGTGAGCCACCAGGACAGAAAGGGTATACGCCTTCAGTATTTGCGAAACTTCCAAAACTGATGGAGCGTGCAGGAACAAAGACCGGAGCTGGGTCAATCACCGGGGTTTATACCGTTCTCGTTGAAGGGGGCGATATGGATGAGCCGATTGCCGATGCGGTAAGAGCGATTGCTGACGGACACATTGTTTTATCAAGAGAGCTTGCTTCACGAAACCAATTCCCAGCAATCGACGTTCTGGCCTCTCTATCCAGAGTTATGTCGAAGGTTGCTTCGAAGGAACATAGAATTGTTTCATCTCACTTGAGAGATTTAATGGCGTCTTATAAGGCCAATGAGGACCTGATTAACGTAGGTGCTTATGCCAAGGGATCAAACCCTAAGGTCGATAAGGCGATGCTGATTTATGACGATTTAATGACTCTTCTGAAGCAGACTCAGGGGATGACAGAGTTCTTAACAATTGATGCGCTTTTTGACCGCATGGTTGAGATCGCAAGAAAAGCTGAAAACATTAATAAGTAAAAAATAAATGCAAAAGTTTAAATTCAAACTCGATGGTCTTCTAAAGGTTCGCGAGTTTAAAGAAAAGAAAATTAAGATCGAGCTGGGAGAAATCCTAAGAGAGATCACTGCAGTTGAAGACAAGATTGCGGAAGCAAATAAAGCAATCGAAGAGACTTATGAAGCGCAAGAAACGTTCATGAAGGACCCTTCTGCAGGACAGATGCTTCAATTTTTCCCGCTATTCATTCAAGGGAAAAAAGAAGACATCAAAAACAAAGAGAACCTATTGTGGTCTCTAAGAAAAAAATACGATAAAAAAATCGCCGAGCTGGCACAGGCCCGCGGTGAGGTAAAGGTCATGGAAAACTTCAAAGAAAAAAAGAAGGACGAGTGGTCTAAAGAAAGAAATAAAAAAGAACAAGAGGCCATCGAAGAAATTCTGATGATGAGATCAAACGGATCTAAGGGACTACTCTAGGAAATATTATGAGAACGAGAAAAATTTTATACACAACTTCAATTGTAGCAATGCTGACAGTGGCAAGCTTAGTCTATGCAGCGACAGCTAAAAAAGCTCCTGCAGCGCCTGCTGCTCCTGCAAAACGCGAATACACTGAAGAAGAATTTAAAGCAGCTGTGCTTGAAGAAGCAACAAAGTTAATGAAAAAAGCGGGAAGCGCTAACCTGGTGGATTTCTCTAAAGAGCTTTTAGAAAAAGAAGAGGCCATCAAGGTAAAAGAGCTTGCAGTTAAAAAAGAATCAGAAGAACTAGAAATGAACAAGGCCGACTTTAAGAAGAAGCTGGTGGAGTTTCAGGATTCACAAAAGAAGTTCTTAGGATGTGTTGATGAAAAAAGCGCACAGGCCGATAAAAGAGTGTCTCAGATGGTGGATGTTATTTCTGGTATGAAGCCACAAAACGCGGCCGATGTTCTGACGGTTCAAGATCCCGACCTTTCTGTTAGGATATTAAGCCAACTGGATTCAGCGAAGGCTTCAAAGATCTTCAATTTGATGGATAAGGAAGTTTCTGCCCGACTTCAAAAGCAGTTTCTTCAAATGAAAAAGTAAGATAATATAATAAGAGGCGTTGAAACTTTAATTAGGATGATTAAAAGGAACGTATGCAAGGATTGCCAGTAAATTTATTAGCACAAAATGTAGCTCCAGCTACAGGGAAAACGGATGCAGCAGCATCTGTGAATGCTAATGGCAAAGTTGCAGGTATTCTTGGTCAAAATAAAGAAGGAAAAGAGGGAGAGCAAGGTGCATTCGCTTCTCTATTTGGAAACCTTCTTGGCAACACAGAAACTAAATCAGCAGAAGGATCAACTCAACCACAAACTCTAAAAGGTGAAGTGGCCACAGAAACAAAAGCTTCAAACTCTGAAGCAAAAGTAGATGCTCTTCTAAAAAATAAATCACAAGAACAAGATAAGAAAGTAGAGCAGACGGCTCTTTCAACTGAACAGGCATTGTCTCCTGAAATCTTAAAAAACATCGACGGACTTCTGGCAAAGAATCAAGTTCCAGCAGCTGTCTCTTATACACATCTCCGAGCCCACGAGACGCTCAGTTAT
>CAXHHE010000297.1:0-4673 GCA_964016365.1 uncultured Bacteriovorax sp.
AGACTAAAAGATTCAAGAAATGGTGCTTTCCACTATTAAAAACTAAGACCCAGTAAAAGACTTAAAAGAAGATTCTAATAAGCTTTTTAAAATTGTCTTCGAGAGATTAGATAGTATTGAAGATGATCTTACTCCGAAGCTACCGAACCAAAGAAGGAAAATTGGTCTTAAACCAAATAGAGATTAGAATTCAATTAAGATGCCAATTTTCTTAAAATATCGCAATTCATACTAAGAGATTAAGTCTTTTTGCCAGAAAGGGTAGACGCGATGGATTCAAAAAAAAATTATAAAAAAATCATCGTTTTTTAGCTCCGCCTAATGGATCAGTTTTTTTCTTCTTTATCATCTTTTGTCTTAATCCCGATTCTCTCTAGGTCTTCATAAGTAGACCTGCCGCCGTCCCCATAACCATAACCTATGGAGCGCGGAGGTGGGGTTACCGAGTCTGCTGTACCGGCCGGAACTTTAGAGAAGTCATTATGGTAAACTTCACCTTCTTCTCCGGTAAACAGTTCCTCTGTTTCTTTTTTAGGTTCGTTTCTTTTTAGTTTATCTGCTTGTTGGGCATTCACATTTTTAAGCCAGGCAAGAACAGCAAGGATAGAAATGCTAAAACCTAAGACCATGCCAAAATCGATATGTCTAAAGATGGCAAGTCCTGTAACGACTAAAACAAAAATCATTCCAAAAAGATATCTATTCATATTCCCTCTAGGAAAAATAACAACACATCTCATTATTACTCATAGTAGCACCGAGGTTAAGTAAAAATTGAATAATTAAATGAAGAATCCTACAATATCTTTATGAGCTATGATGAAAACGGCTATCTTCTTTTAAAAAATTTCTATGATCCTTCAGAGTTAAAAGAGCTGTATTCAATTCTCATTGCTTTTCACGAAAGATGGAAGAAAGATAATTCAGACTTTTATTTGCAAAGGGCCATTAATAGCGCCTACCTGACAGGTTCAAAGTATTTAAGTCAAAACGACCGCCAGGAATTATTTAGATTTATTAGTTCATCAAAACTCATGAATATCTTATCATCCCTAATTCCAGATAAGACCATGTTCATGAATACGCAATTATTCTTTAATCCGGTTAATAAAGAACAAAAAAATTATTGGCACCGAGACCCTCAATATATAATGTCGCTGGATGAACAAGAGAAAGCATTAAAAAAATCTCAAGTTCTTCACTTCCGCATCCCTTTGCAGAATGAGCCAGGCATAGAACTTGTCCCGGGCACCCATAAGAGATGGGACTCAAAAGAAGAACTCGAAGTTAGACTAGAAACCAATGGCAAAAAAAATAGTGATGATCTCTCATCTGGATTAAAGCTAAGTCTTGAAACCGGTGACTTGCTAGTTTTTTCGGCCAATATGATTCATCGTGGGCTCTACGGAATGAATCGTTTTGCCCTAGATATCCTTTTTTGTGATGCGAAGGCAGAGTTAGCACAATTTATCGATAGAGATTGTCTTCCTACGAAGGCACAATTGGCCAGCATAGAAAATTCTGTGATCTTTGAAAATTCCCTATTCTTTAAAAATGAATTTAAGCCGGAGCCTCAATGAAAACATTTCTTACCATTTTCACCTGCGCCGAAAATAGTGTTGCCCATGAAGCGTGGAAAAAGCTCGCCCCAGAAGAACAAAAAAGACGACTAGATCAAGGACCTGTACTCCTTGCAGAGTGGTCAGCAAAATATCAAGGCCAAGTCCTATATGACGGAGGTCACCTTGGAGAAGTCACAAAACAAGTCGATAATAAAGGTATTCGTGATATCCCAAGCCAAATGGGGACATTTCTTGTCGTAAAGGCGAGCTCACACGAGGAAGCGGCAAAGATGTTTGTCGATCATCCTCATTTTGCTGTCTTTCCTGGCAATGGCGTAGAAATCATCGAACAAACAGGTACTCCGAGGGTATAAAATGGAAAAACATTCTGGATCATGTCTTTGTGGGCAAATTAAATTTGAGATAAACGGCCACTTTGAAAGCTTCTTTCTTTGTCACTGTAAACATTGTCAGAAAGACACAGGTTCTGCTCATGCGGCGAATCTCTTCTCATCAAGTGCAAAACTCACTTGGATTTCAGGTGAAGAGAAAGTGAGGACCTTTCTTCTTAATTCAACCAAACACTCTAAAAGTTTTTGCGACAATTGCGGCTCGGCGATGCCTAACCTTCAACTCAATGGCCAGCTCTTAGTTGTCCCAGCAGGAAGTCTGGATGAGGATATTCAGTTAAAACCAACGGCCCATATTTTCTGTCGAAGCAAGTCTTCCTGGTCAAAAAACCTTGAAGGCGTAAAAGAGTTTGAAACGTTCCCTGGATAAAATGTATTACTATAAGACAACTATTCAGTACGAAGGAACAGAGTTCGCTGGCTTTCAATGGCAAAATGGACTTCGTACTGTTCAAGATGAAATCAATAAGGCCTTGGCCTTAATCATTAATGGCAAAGTGACAACCAGAGCGGCTTCGCGCACTGATACTGGTGTCCATGCCCTGGATCAAGTTGTCAAAATATCTTCAGCCCTCCCGATAGAATGTGAAACTTTTCTGGAATCATTTAATCGTCATCTTCCTAAAGACATCAAATGCCTGGCGATCGCTCCGTGTGAAGGAACTTTTAAACCTGGAGCAGAGGCCCTTTCTAAAGAGTACCGCTATTTTTTTACTAACAAAAAGCAAGTGAGCATAGAAGACAGACGATTCATTGCCAATATTGCTAATAAACTGGATATTACGGCAATGAAAACTTGCCTAAAGGCCATTGTTGGAAAGCACGATTTTTGTAATTTTTATTCTATTGGAAGTAATGTCAAAACAACAGAAAGAGAGATTTCTTTTTGTGAACTCTTAGAAATCAATCCACATGAGATCTTTTCAGGCCAAACCTTATTTCATGTCCCTAACGATTTACAATCTTGTTACCAATTAAGAATTGAGGCCAATGGCTTTCTCAAACAAATGATCAGGCATTTAATGAGTGCTTTGTGGATGGTGGGAAGTAACAAGCTCAGCGTGGAAGAATTTCTGGCCTTAATTGATGGGCCTAAGAAAGAGAAGCAACTATGGAAAGTTGCTTCTCCTAATGGTTTGTACCTATATAAAATCTCTTATCCAAGAGATTAGTACTGCTTTTGTTTTACCGAAAGAATATAAGGAACAACTTTCCCATTTTCGTACTTCATCTTAACAGTCGCCACTACCTCAAGTGCATTATCCATAGATTTTGGAAATGAATAATCAAGAGTAATCACATTAACTTCCCCAATGTTTTCCAGGAATTTTGTTTCATTAAAAGTTACGTTTTCAGAAGCTTCATCAAAAAGGTTAAGATTTTTTGGAAGAATAGACTCTCTCAATTTTTTTCTTAGTACTTCCATTGTTTCAGCGCCTTTTAATTCAACAGTTTTTAAGTCTCTTGATTCTCTGTTGATTAAAAGGATTTTTGAAACATAGTTCGACCATTTATAGTTTTCAGTTAAAACAATAGCGTCAGTGTCGTAACCAAGATTTTGAATAGCAAGTTTATCCAACGACAGATTGTAATGATTTCCAAAGTGAGTATCGCCAACGTTGAAAACAACAAATTCATCTCTCTCTTCATTATTTTCACCAACGACAGTTAGGATTTTGTTTGATTCAATATCCACTACGAAATTGCGGACAGATGAAATATCCAGGTGCTCATCAATCTGGTCATATGTAAGAGTATCAAGCCATTCAAAATCCAGATTCTGTCCAGGAATTCCCCAAGCGACAGCGTAACCGTTTACAACTGGGAAGAACCTATCGATTCTAAAAGCTCTCTCAGCTGCGAAAGATGTTTGTGCTATAAAAAGTAGAACTAATCCGATAACTAAATTTCTCATAAATCCCCCTATTTTGTTTGCTGGGGAGGATTTACGACGCAGTTATTGTTTTGAAAATTAGAATTATTTAATCGAATCCTTGCAAAAATTAGAAGGATGGAGGGAACCTATAATAACATTGAGTTACGTTGTCTTCATGATGGTTCTGACACCTTTGGCGATCTTCTTATCAACCTCTGATTCGATGTCAGTTTTTCTTTTAACTAAGTAGATCCCTTGCTTTTGTTTCTTCACTTTTACATGTACGTCTACTTCACTTAAGTGAAATTCACTCTTCACTGATCTATTGTGAAGTTCAACAACAAAAGTAGGAAGGTAGGCCACGGCCATTCCCTGACGAAGAAATTCTAATGCAGACTCCATGAGTCCTACACGATATTTTATATTTCTATAAACTAAATCATCTGGCCATCCATCAAGACCTTTAACCTTCGTGGGTGATGAATCAATTGGTCTAATGGGAATAACAAAAGGAAGATCTTCAAAGACTACATTCTTAAAAGTATTCTTTTTAGCAAAAACTCCCATGCTCACTTCGCCAATCTTAATATGCTCAATCTTCGGGTGAGGAATAGGAAGATAGGTAATGCCGTAATCGATCTGAAAATCTTCCAGCGCCTGCTCGATTTTGCCAGGGATGAGCTCATACAGGCTGACTTCATAGTCTTTGAAGACTTTATGAAAAAGCTCTCCTGCAAAGTATGTGGAGAAAACTTCAAAGGTTCCAAAGCGAATTGAATTCACCAGCGAGCGACTTGAATCAAGTCTGTCTCTTATACACATCTC
>CAXHHE010000298.1:0-4666 GCA_964016365.1 uncultured Bacteriovorax sp.
CGGAAATGACTACGAAGTAGTAGACAGACTTTCATCTGGATACTTCGAAGGAAGAAACTCTGGATACCTATACGAAGACGAAGCAACTTCTACAGACGTTTCTCTTCTTGCTAAAGAACAAGAGCAAAAGAAATTCTTCGACAAAGCTGCAAAAGTATCTCTTGTTTACAACGTAAGCATCGAGACATCTATGTCGATGGTGACGTTAGGATCAAAGATCGAAAGAATGCTAACGCGAGCTAACGGTGAGCTAACTCAAGAAGACCAAGCGGCCCTTCTTGGAGACATCAAAACTCTTACAGGTGTTAGCCTAGAAGAACTACAAAAAGCTTCAGAAAACTCTGCAGCTAAAGAAGAAGTTCTTGCTAAGGTTGCTGCTAAGTTTGGAACTTCTGCTCAAAACCTAGAGCAAAAATTCCTTCCAGAAGTTTTCGGGATTACACTTTAATCTCAAAGACAGTTTAGCTAAAAACTAACAGGGCCCGCTTCACAGCGGGCCTTTTTTTTGCCCAAAATCCATAAAACCTGACCAAATTGGTGTCATAAAGAAACTAAACTTTCATCATTGGTGTCAGGTTGATTCCGAAAAAAATTGCAAAAATCTTAAATACTTACAGGTTGAGTGAAAAGATCGACTATTTTTTTAACCCCTGTTACAAATCGATTATGTCGAATTAATCAACCGACATTTCCTGAGGGGGGAATTAATTATGAAATCGCTTTTTAAACTATCAATGCTCGCACTATTAGTAACTCTAGCTAGCTGTTCAGGCGGCGGCGGTGGCGGAGGAGGCGGTGGAACGTATACACCTCCATCAACTGGCGGTGGTGGATCAACTCCAACTACACCAACAACTCCAACGACTACATATGGACAGTATTCTTCAGCTAACATCTTAGCTTCAGAATTCGTTTCATCACTTAACTCTGTAGATAGCACTTACTCTTCAAGAGTAGAGCTTTATACAAACGAAACACTTAGATCGCAGCAAGCGGGCCAGGATGACTGGTTTGTTATCTGGGATGCTAAATTCCAGGAATACAAAGCTGTATCACTTCAATACGTTCGTTCAATCGTTTACTACGACTACTACTCTAACAACAGAGCAGTTGCTTCAGAATTCAGAAAGATCGAAACAGGGGACATCACTGCTGGTAACCTGAACGGTGACTACTACGGTAACGATTACGAAGTTGTAGACAGACTTTCATCTGGATACTACGAAGGAAGACAATCTGGTTACCTATACGAAGACGAAGTTGGATCAACTGACGTATCTCTAATGGCCAAAGAACAAGAACAACAAAAATTCTTCGCGAAAGCATCAAAAGTGTCTTTCGTATACAATGTAAGCTTAGAGACATCTATGTCGATGGTTACTCTAGGATCAAAAATCGAGAAAATGCTTTCACGTGCTAACGGTGAGTTAACTCAAGAAGACCAACTTGCACTTCTTGGGGATATGAAAACACTTACTGGTGTAAGTCTTGAAGAGATCCAAAAAGCAACTCAGTCTGCAGATGCTAAAGAAGACGTAATTGCCAAAATCGCTGAAAAGCTGGGAACAAGCGCTTCAAACCTAGAGCAAAGAGTTCTTCCAGAAGTTTTCGGTATCACACTTTAATCAACTCTTAGACACTATCGTGGCTAAGTCCTTGAGGCCCCCGCAGAGATTGCGGGGGCTTTTCTTTTGTGGCCGTAAAAATTACCACCCATCTTTTCTGCCTACACCGACAGAGGTAGAACCATGCGAGATTTATTTAATTCCTTGGGGGATGTATGTTTAAAAGTGTCGTTGCTTTTTTAGCTCTGGCCGTGATTTCTACAGCTCATGCTTCATACCATGTAGCTTCTTATAACACTGACAACCTTGATCCTAACAGACCGACACGTGTGATGGTGGTTGGTAATGGTGATGACCTGGGACTTCTATTTGAAGAAGTGGCAAAAGCAAAGGCCGTTAAATACACAGAAAATTATCCACAAGACCAGATTGCTTTGATTGCTATCAATGAAAAAGAAATGGGGAGCGAGTGGAACTTAAAACGTTACGGTTTTAAAATCGAAAGAAACGATAGTTCAACACTTGATGGAAAAGAATTTATCAAGGAAGTTTCAAAGTTTAAGAAGATCCTTTCTCTGGATATTTTTAGCCATAGCTCTGCCCAATTCGGGATTCACCTGGATGGAAGAGCGAACCGTTTAAACATTACGACTAAAGGCCTTGAGGCGCTAAAACCGAACTTCATGAAAGATGCATTTGCTTACCTTCATGGATGTAACTCAGGATTTAACCTGGCCCCATTCTTATCAAACATCTGGGGAATTCCAGTGGCGGGGTCGATGACATCAACAAACTTCCAGAGACTGCACTCTGATGGAAATTTCTATCTTTCAGAAGAAGGGTATGCTCCAAACTCTGACTGGGCAAAAACAAATACCCTTTCATATGATAAAGAAGTTGAATGTAAAACTGGAACATGTCAAAGACTTAAGCCAGACAACACTCCTTATGTTGGGTTCTGGGGAGCATACAGAGCTGGTGGACTTCCTTTCTACAAGTTCTTCTGTGTGAAAAACTCAGAAGCTGACTGTCAGAGAGTGATGGCAAAATCAATGCTGTCTCATACACTGACAATTAATCTAAAAAAGAACAGCTCACTTGCTGAGTACAAAAAAGCAGTCTTTGATTTCCTTTGCCCGGTAAGCTCGAAAAAAGACTTAAGAGGTGAGTGTGAAGCAAAACTTGATGAAGCACTAGTGACTGGGGATATGACGTACAACCCATTCTCTCGCCCGCAAGTAGAATGTAGCTTTAAAGAGTGTAAGGTAGAGATCGATTGCGAGAAGGTTCTTTTCACTGGAGTTCCAAAACCAGGAACGTGTGAACTTAAAAATAACACTCCAGCTCCTGCGACAACCCTGGTTCGCGAGTACAAAGCTTACCTGGCTGCCTTTCCAAGTCTTTCTAAATAAACGAACAGCAAAAATACAGGTGTCTAAACTTTAGACACCTGCTCCTAAAATTACCTGGTCTCAATCTCTTGATTTAATAAAGCGCTACAATACCCATTATTTGGATCATTTCTTGCTTTAAGGTCCGTACTATGAAAACAAAATTTAATAGGCTAATGAGTTTTTGCGTCCTTTTTACGTCTTTTGTTTACGTGCAAGCGTATGCAGGAGAGTCCTTCATTCCTTTACAAAAGGGATTGAGGATGGCCAGTGACGATTTGATATACAACGATCAAGTCTTATCCAGCCGTGAAGCGGATATCTTAGGAAATTCCCAGAAAGTGGATTTATCGCTCTTAAATCCGCGCCCTAATGATCTTTGGGACAGCACTGTCACTAATGTCGATGACCAAAGCGAAATCGCTATCCGTGATAATGATGTTCTTTCATACGAAGGGTCTATCCTTTCTAACACCGGCCTTTACCGCTTCAACGCGATTCCGACTAACGGAAATAAGGTCTATACCATCCACTTAGATAAAACTCTTCACACAATGCTGATGAGAAAGAATCTTCTGCGTGCCCTTGGATATAAAATCCCGGCGATGAAGTATTTAAGAAAAGTCACAATTCAATTTAATTCAAAAGCGGCCATGGAAAGTTTTCTAAAGAGAGAAATCCCGGAAGCCACTCTTGGAGCGGCCGATAGATGGGCCGCAACTGATTTAGTAAAGGCCGATCAATTGACGGTAACTTTAAAAGACGTTGCAGTAACAGAACCTAATGAATACGATTTTTATAACGTCTCAATGGGTATCCCGACTCAAACAATTAACAGTCGTTCATTAAGAGCGCTGGTTATCCCGTACTCATTGGTTGACCTTTATGAAAGTGTCAACAAGTTCAGCTGGGTTGATGGAAAGATTGATAACAAGTCTGTTATCCTTTCGCATTTTACGGCCAACGATTTTGCGACAACAGTAGACGATGCTGTATGGATGTTAAACCGTTTAAATAAACTCTCTCGCGCTGATTTCCAGAAAATCGTTGCCGATGCACAATTTCCAAAAGAAGTTGAATTGGTTCTTGTTGAAAAACTCATTTCAAGAAGAAACTCTCTTAATAAACTCTTTTCTTTAAAGACTGCTGAAATTGCATTCAACCCTAAAATCACGATGGGTTCTGCTTTAAGAGAAGGAAAGATTATTCAAAAAGAGTACCCTGATTATGCTTCTCGCTTTGCTTATGGTGACGCTGAGTCTCCGCTTGAGCAGATGAGATTTTTCCTTTACTCAAAAATTCAAAGTAACATCATTGATAACCTGGTTAATAAGTTAAACGGTGAAATGTCGATCTTTGACTTAGGTGAAAAGAGAACTGAATACTTCCAAAAGCAATTTAAGGAAGGTCTGGATCACTTCGTGGAAACTGGTGAGCTTCTTCCAATTAAAGTTGGAGCTTGGTACAGCCCGGTGGTTGACGTTAATTTACTTCTCTCAAGAGATATCATCCTGGGGAACTATCTCGGGACGGATAACTTAGTTCAGCTTGCCGATACATTTGGAGCAAGTGCTGATGTCGGTATGTTTGCCGGTATCGAAGGTCTGGGTTACGACCTGGCCGGAAGTGCAAAAGCTTCTGTATCGTTGGTGCGCTCATACTCTCCTGTCTCTTATACACATCTGACGCTGCCGACGAAGGCTTCTGTGT
>CAXHHE010000299.1:0-4631 GCA_964016365.1 uncultured Bacteriovorax sp.
GCTCTTCGCCACCCACTCATTTTTTATTATGGTCACCCTGCAGTTCTTTACTTAAACAAACTGCGCATCGCTGGTCTTCAAAAAGACGCTGTTAACATCTACCTGGAAAAAGTTTTAGAAACAGGTGTAGATGAAATGAGCTGGGATGATATGTCGAAAAATGAAATGGCCTGGCCGAAAGTAGCCGCTGTTCATGCTTATAGAAAAACCGTCTATGACATCATCGTTAATTTAATTAAAACTCACCCGGACTTAAATACAATTGGAAGCCTGAATCAGGATTCTCCATGGTGGTCACTGTGGATGGGAATTGAGCATGAGAAGATTCACTTTGAAACATCAAGTGTGCTTATGCGTGAGCTTCCAATTGAGTATTTAGAAACCCCACGTTTCTGGGCCCCTCTGCACCCATCAAAAAATTCTCCTCATGTGATGACTGAAAATTCATGGGTGAAGAAATCAGGGGAAAGAGTCAATATTGGAAAACCACAAGACACTGAGTCTTATGGATGGGACAACGAGTACGGAAACCGCACCGTTGAAATCAAAGATTTCGAGTACACAAAAAATCAAATCACCAATGGTGAGTATTTCGATTTCGTTTCAAGTGGAGCTTACATCAATGACAAGTACTGGGCACCGGAAGGGCTTCAGTGGAGAAAATTCAGAAACACAAAACGCCCGACATTCTGGGTGGGGGTGGGACCTGAAGGAACTCACCAGTATGAACTAAGAACAATCTTTGAAATCATTCCAATGCCAATGAGCTGGCCGGTTGAAGTTAACTACCACGAGGCCATTGCTTACTGCAATTGGAAAACGGAAAGTGATAAGACGAAATTAAAATACCGTCTGTTAACTGAGGCAGAATTCGTCGCGATTAAGCCTAAAGTAAAAGACCCGGTTCTGCAAAAGCAGCCATACAGAAATTACAAAGGTTTTTCTGATTACCAAAATGAATACAAAGAGAACTTTAACTTTCTATGGTCTTCACCAAAAGAAGTTGGAGATGAGCTTTTTGGAAACACATGGCACTGGCTAATGGATCAGTTTAATCCGCTTCCAGGTTTTGAAGTTAATAGTTTGTATGACGATTTTTCAACTCCATGTTTTGATGGAAAACACCAGATGATCCGTGGAGGATCATTTATGAGCTGCGGCCATGAGGCCAGTCATTGGGCCCGCTTTCACTTCCGTCCGCATTTTTATCAGCACTCTGGATTTAGAATGGCGGCGACTCTTGATGGATCGGCCGACAATGGGGCCACTTTCCTTTTAAAAGAAAAAGAGTATGTTCACCCGAGAAGAACAAATGTTCTCGATCAGATGAATGGACATGACTGGTGGAAAAAGATTGAGCAGCCGCTGGAGTTAAATGAAGCGGAAATGAAATCAATTTTTGAACAAACAGAAACTCAAGTTTTAAAATACATGAATGAGATGCCATCGAAGTCGCCAATGGGGGAAGCCCATGATCCGGCCGTGAATGGTTTGAAAAAAGATTTTAGTGTTCCATACCACGCAACTAAAAATTTCCCGGCACACCCGGAGAATTATCAAAACCTAATGAAGACGGTTTTTGAAGATATGGCCCGTTACTCTCAAATCCCAGGTCACCCTGGTTTTGCGGCCTACGTTGCTGGTGCTGGAAATTTTATTTCTAATACAGCTCAATTAATCGCTCAAACACTCAACCCATTTAGCGGCCACTACATGATGGCCCCAGGTCTTGTGACTCTTGAAATGGAAGTCATCAAATGGTTCCAGACAATGGTTGGTTATGATGAAATCTCTTCACAAGGTTTCTTAACAACTGGCTCTTCTGTCGCGACTCTTTCAGCGCTGGCGATGGCCCGCAAAGAAAAGATCACGGGCTTTGATTACAGCAAAGTGACGGCCTACACTTCAAGCGACTCTCATCACTGTATCGCTAAAGCATGGGTGATGTTAGGGCTTAAAAAAGAAAACCTAAGACAAATCCCACTTAAAAACTACAAGATGGACAACAAGCTTCTGAGTGAAAAGATCGAAGAGGATCTGGCCCGTGGATTTAATCCATTCCTTGTTGTGGCGACATTGGGATCGACTAAAACAGGATGTGTGGATTCTCTAGAGGAAATCCTTCCGATCGCTAAAAAGCATAACCTTTGGGTGCACGCCGATGGTGCTTATGGGGCACTCTTTATGCTGACAGAAAAAGGACGCACACTTCTTAAAGGAATTGAAGAGACAGATTCGGTGGCACTTGACCCACACAAAGCACTCTCGATTCCATATGGGACAGGATGTTTATTAGTTAAAAACAAAGATCACATGTTGTTTGATTATTTATCAGACGATTCATACATGCCACCTCGTCCAGTAGACCAGGTTGATTATGCAGATATCACACCGGAGCTTTCGCGCGACTTTAGGGGCCTGCGAGTCTGGCTTCCACTTAAGACGTTAGGAGTAGGTCCTTTCCAGTTAAACCTGGAAGAGAAATTAAAACTTGCTGAATGGTTGTCTGCAGAAATTGCCAAGATTCCTGACCTGGTTGTTGTTTCAAAACCAGAGCTTTCGATTTTAACTTTCGCCCATAAAAAAGGGGATGCTGAAACGAAGAAGTTGATGGAAAACATTAACAACAAAGGAACGCTGTTCTTATCGTCGTGTACGATTGATGGAAAATTAGCGATTCGTTTTTGCCTTCTAGGCTTCAGACTGCACTACGACCGTCTGGAAAAAGCGTTAAACGAAATTAAAACCATGGTGTAGTTGTGATCGGAAAGTTTAAGGACTCTTTTTATCAAGGCAGTGAGCGCATCCATTTAAACAATGGAGGGCTCGCTCCTATATCAAAACAGGCCCGCGATAAAGTTCTTTACTGGGGCAATCGTTTTTATGAAGAAGGTTTTTACACTGACTTGGATTACATGAATGATGTTCTTCATTCGAGACAGTCATTAGCAAAACTCATTGGCTGTGATCATACAGAGATTGCTTTTTTTCAAAGCACGGCCGGTGGTGTGAGCCAACTTGCGATGCAGTTTCCACTAAATGCCGGGGATGAAGTCATTATGTGGGCCGAAGAGTATGGTTCGCATTTATACCCGTGGCAGGAAGCGTGTAAAAGAAAAAATGCCAATCTCGTTTTGGTTTCATCTGAAAAAAATCTGGCGACACCATATGAAAAGATTGTTGAAAAGATCACCGACAAAACTAAAATTATCGCCGTTTCTTGGGTTCAGTTTTTAACTGGGGCACGCACTGACATTGAAGCATTGGGTAAAGTGACGAAAGAAAAAGGTATTTTTCTTTTTGTCGATATCATTCAGGGGCTTGGGCTTCATCATTTTGATATGAAGAAGTGGGGAGTGGATGCCGTGGCCGGTGGAAGCCATAAATGGCTTTTTAGTCCGGTGGGTGTTGGATACCTGGCGATTGATCAAAAACATATTGGAAAAATTAAACCACACAATGTGGGTTCTTATACATTTGGAACGTGCGATGATCCAACAAGCTTGGAGTGCATTCCAAAGCTTGATGCTTCTAAGTTTGAAGCAGGATCAAAACAAGTCCTAGAGATCACCGCTCTTGGGGCCTCTGTTGACCTCATTTTAGAAACGGGAGTCGCCCATATAGAGACGGAAACGATCCGTTTGGCAAAGATGCTTCGCCTGGGGCTGGAGCAAAAAGGCTATGAAGTGCATTCTCCTTACGAACTTAAAAATCACCAGACTCCGATGGTGAATTTCATCCCTAAGGCGACGACGGTAGAGAGTTTAAGGGCAATCCCTTGTAATTTCGCGATCAGAGGTCCTGGGGTGCGCTTGAGCCCCGCCGCTTTTACGACGGATGAGGTGATCGGCAGAGTCCTTTCCGTCCTGTAATCTTTACAAAAAGGCCCTTTAAAATCTCTTAATTGGTAGAATTCCCCCAATGAAAACATTAGTGGGACTTCTTTTTTTAGTGCTTAATATTGCCTGGGCATCAGACCTGAGTTCTGTCTATTTTTCTAGGTTCAAAGAGAGCTCTTTTTCAGCATCAGAGATCAAAGAACTAAAAAAGTACAAAGTGCTTTTAGTTCCTGGCGTTCTTGCGGAGTCTTTTGATGGCCAAAGTGGAAACCAGATTAAAGTCGGATTTATTTTTGAAGATGCTTTCCATGAACAAAAAGCTTTTCTCACAAAAGAGAAGATCGATTTTTCTTTTGCTGCGATTGATACTGAAAGTCCGGTAGAGGTGAATGCTTTAACTATCATCAGTGAAATTGAAAAATCACAAAAACCAGTTTTGATTTACTCACATTCAAAAGGCGGTTTGGATACATTAGAAGCTTTAAGACTCAGGCCTGAACTTGTCTCTAAGGTTCATGGGTGGGTGAGTGTTCAAAGTCCGTTTTGGGGTTCTGAAGTGGCAAGCCTGATGTACGACAATGATTTTTTAAGACAGACGGGAAAGTCTCTTTTTGAATGGATGGGTGGAAGTGCTAAAGGCATGGAAGCTCTGACAATTAAAGAAAGAAGTCGTTATATGGATTCAGCGGACGTTCGTTTAGTTATAAAATCACTTGATAAAAAACTTCTTAATTACGCAAGCTATAAGCCTGTCTCTTATACACATCTCCGAGCCCACGAGACGCTCAGTTA
>CAXHHE010000300.1:0-4629 GCA_964016365.1 uncultured Bacteriovorax sp.
AGATAACTGAGCGTCTCGTGGGCTCGGAGATGTGTATAAGAGACAGGATACCAGCAGGAGAGCGCAAAGGAGCAAGAAACTCTTTTAAATAAAGAGCACCACCCGCGACTTTAATTCCTTCAGAACTATAAAGCTCTCTTCCATAAGGAATAAGAAAAAAGAAATGCTGGATAAGCCACAGGCCAAAAAGCATTCTTACTAAAGAAAAAAATTGGGAGTTGGTTAAGGAGCGCATGTAAAGCTCTCCTTCCAGTGTCCTGATGATTTCTCCAGGTGATGGATATTAATTTCCACACTGCTGATATCTTCTGTCTCATTCATCGCGCGCGCCAGAGTTCCTTGATGGCAAAAACCATAAGTGAGTGCAGGCTTCCAGAGCATTTCCGGAAAACGTGGGAAGTATGCAATGGCCACAGAGTAGGTGCCCACTAAATTAAGTGGGCCTTCTATATTGGAATAAAATTTTTGATCAAAGACGGTGCTTTTTTTTAATCCGCTCTTTGTTTGGTAATCAACTTTAATTAAGTGAGCAAAGTCTTCAACTCCCTGGCGGTCGGAAAAAACCAGAGGAAGGGGAGAAAAACCAGAAGCAAATTCAATCTGGTCGAGTGTTTTGATCCTAAAGGTATCGCCGACAAGTCTTATAAGACCCATGGCCACAACAAAACATTGTAGCCATAGGATAAGATTTTTTTTAAATCGACTGGATGTCATTACAGTTTCAGGTTTTTTAATCCTGCAAAAGCGTTGTTCTTAAGCGCTGGGCTTGGGGCCTGAGCTTTTTCCATATCACGCTTAGATGGTCCATCACGTCTTGGTCTTTCACCTGGTGTGGCCTGAGCACTTCTATTAACCTGAGCTCCTTGTTTAGCTGTCAGAGAAATTCTTCCGCGGTCGTAGTCAATGTCCATAACTTGAACTTTAACTTCCTGACCAACCTTTAAGGCCGTCATTGCATCTTCAACAAAGTTGTCTGAGATTTGAGAAACGTGAAGAAGACCATTTTCTTTAATCCCGATATCAACGAAAGCTCCAAACTGAGTGATGTTAGTCACTAGCCCTGGATACCATTCACCAATTTTTAGGTCAGTGATTTTTGAAACGTCTTTTCTGTACTCAAAAGATTTGAACTCAGTTCTTGGATCTTGCGAAGGAGCTTTAAGGGCTTTAACGATATCGTTAAAAGTTAATTCTCCTAGCTCTGCCTTTAGTGATGAGTCTCTTTCAAGTTTTGAAATCAATTCTTTATCAGACACAAGCTCTTTTGTGTTTACATTGTTTTTCTTTGCCCAGGAAGCGAGAAGATCATAGCGCTCAGGGTGAATGAATGTGGCATCTAGTGGCTCTTCTCCGTTATAGATACGAAGAAATCCTGCCGCTTGTTCATAAACTTTTGGCGAGAAACGAGTCACTTTTAAAATTTCTTTTCTGTTTTTAAAAGCTCCGTGACTGTCTCTGTATTTTACCACGTTTCCAGCTAGCCCAGGTCCGATACCTGAAACATAAGCAAGTAGAGGAGCTGAAGCAGTATTGATGTCAACTCCTACGAAGTTAACACACGATTCAACCACGCCTTCTAGTGATTTTTTTAGACGAGCTTGGTTAACGTCATGCTGGTATTGACCAACACCGATTGATTTTGGGTCAATTTTTACAAGTTCAGCTAGAGGGTCTTGAAAACGTCTAGCGATTGAGATCGCGCCTCTTACTGTAACGTCTTTATCCGGGAATTCTTCAGCGGCAATTTCACTTGCCGAGTAAACTGAAGCACCGGCCTCAGAAATCATAGTGGCGTTAACTTTTCCTTCTTTCACTTCCTTAACGTTCTCTTGAATGAAAGCAAGTGTCTCACGTCCATAAGTTCCGTTTCCAATAGCAATGTGGTGAACTTTAAATTGCTCAATAATTGCATTGAGAATCGTTGCCGACTCTTTAACTTTCATGTGTGGTTCGTGCGGATAGATTACACAGTCAGCAAGAAACTTCCCTGTGTTATCAACGATGGCAATTTTACAACCTGTTCTTACTCCAGGGTCAACACCGATAACGGCCTTTGGGCCTAAGTAAGGTTGAAGCAGAAGGTTTTTAAGGTTAACACCAAAAACGTTGATCGCCGTTTCATCAGAAACTCTTTTTAGTTCTGATTTCACTTCCAGGTCAAGTGAAGGGTAGATGTAGTTCATGTAAGCTTTTTTAGCAGCTAATTCTAAGTCTGAAAGACAGCCAAGGTTTCCAGAGCTAAAGAATTTCTTCTTTAGTAATCCCAGTGCCACCTCTTCAGGGAAAACAACATCAACCTTTAGAGTCTTAGAAGTCATCCCTCTTCTCATTGCTAAGAAACGATGCCCTGCTTTTGGCTCTTTTAGTTCTGAAATTTTTTGTGAGAATTCAAAGTAGTCTTTGTATTTCATCCACTCTTTGTCTTCTTCTTCCGCTTTATCTCTTTTTGAAGATTTTAAAACTGCATCTTTCCAGAAATCAGCGCGAAGGATGTCTTTAACTTCAGTATCGTGGGCCATTGACTCGATAATGATGTCGAAAGCTCCAGAGTAAGCGTCTTCAAACGACTTGATCTTAAGATCAGGCTTATTGAACTGGTCGCCGAATTCAGCTTTAAGTTGCTCTTTTGTTTTTGGAGTGCCAAGGATGATATTAGCAAGTGGCTCAAGTCCTGCTTCTTTTGCCAACATCCCTTTTGATTTTTTCTTTGCTTTATAAGGAGCGTATAAATCTTCAAGTTGGTTGATTGTATCGGCCGCTTTAATTTTCTTTTCAAGCTCCGGAGTCATCTGTTCCATTTTTTTGATAGCATCTAAGATGTATTCGCGGCGCTTTTCTCTTTCTAAATAATTTTCGTACGCTTCATGGATGTTTCTGATTTGTACTTCATCCATTCCACCAGTAGCTTCTTTTCTATAGCGTGCTACAAAGGGTACCGTTGATTGTTCTGTGATCAACAGGTTTAATACGGCCAGGACGTTTCTCGCATTGATTTGCGTTTCCTGTGCGGCAAAGATGACAGCGTTTTGTTCTAGTGACATTTCGTAATTCTCCAATAGTTTCTGTGTTGTCTGCGATCCAAAAATTGTGAAATAAAACGATAATCATAATAAAAAGTGTTGGCAAATGAATAGTCTTTTTCATATTGTGTATTTATGGGAAATTCAGAAAAACAAACAATTTTTGACTTAGCCGTCATTGGTAATGGCGTAGCGGCACAGAGTTTTCTTTGGAATCTCTCACTGTCTGCCAGCAAAAGTCAGAATTTTTCTATTGCTCATATTTTCTCCAATGAAATTGCTCCCGCATGTTCACTGCGCACTTGTGCCACCGTTTCTCTCAATGGAATTGAAGAAGATGTAAGTCCTTTGGGCAATGATATGCGCGAAGCCTTTTTTCTTTTTGACGATCTTTATAAGAAGTATCGTCCGGAAGGTGTAGAAGAAGTTAAACGCGTGGTGATTTCTACCAACGATAACGACACTAAAAAACTTTTGCGTCGTTATAAAAAACTCGAGACGATAAAAAACGTTCGAATCCATGATGAACATCAGGGAACGGAGTACAATTCTTATATTATTTCACCGGAGATTTTTTCTGCGTGGATGACTTCACAAATCACTGTCGCTAAAACGAATTTTCCTTTTTTTGCGAAAGACCTGGAGAAAAAAGGGGAGTTATTTGCGGTAAAGCTTGCAGATGGAAGAGAAGTGCTTGCTCGCAAAATTCTTTTTGCTACGGGGGCCTTTGCTAAAATCTTTGAACGCTTTCACGCTCCTGTCGGTGCTGAGTCTATTGAAGAAAAAAACACTATTAAAGCTGGAAGTTTTTTAGAGCGCGATATCGATTTGGGAGAGAAATCTTTTTATATTTCTATCGATGGAAATTATGTTCTCTATAGAAAAAACGCTCACGAAAAAAAGTTAATTATCGGCAGCCTTACAACGATTGGAGCTTTTGAAGCTCCAGACGTCTATGGGCTATCGAAACTTCTTTTAAAGATGAAAGGGATTTTAACTTTTGATGTCGGTGAGATGAAAGATTATAGGATCACCACTGGTCTTCGCCACAAGGGACCTAAGCGCCTTTTAATTGCCGGCGCTCTGGATGAAGAAAAGAAGCTCTTTAGAGTCAATGGACTCTATAAGAACGGCTTTACGATGGCCTTCTTAGCGGCCAAACGTTTAGAGAAAATGATTTTTTAAACGGATGTTAAACGTCTTGAAGTTTGTCTTTGCAAGCGCCTTCTGTGTACTTCACACCAGCACAGTCCGCTTCACAAGAGTTTCCGTAAGTTTTGTTGTTTTCCCCACAAACTGGCATCCAAAGCTTAGTGCAAATGCACTCTTTTGCCTTGTTTTTCATTGATGGAGCTGACTTATCTGATTTTTTCTCAGCGCTTTTTGCTACCGGTGCAGCAGCAGGAGTTGTGTCCTCAGCTTTTGGTGAAGTTGATTGAGAAGGAGTCGTGCAGGCCGTTAAAGCAAGAACCATTGACGCAAGAACTAGATTTCTGATCATAACATTCTTCCTAAAGTAAAAGTCGGGGGATTTATTAAAGATTTTTTTTGGTGGCTTGGGGCAGAATCGAACTGCCCACCTATGGGTTATGAATCCATCGCTCTAACC
>CAXHHE010000301.1:0-4618 GCA_964016365.1 uncultured Bacteriovorax sp.
AGATAACTGAGCGTCTCGTGGGCTCGGAGATGTGTATAAGAGACAGGGTGATGCTTACGTTCGTGGTTACTTCAAAAACTCAACAGGTAACAACGGAACTCAGGCCTTCAATCAATTTTTCAGATTGAATGTTATCGCAAAGCCTGATGACAACCTGTCTGTAAAAATCGGAGCTGTTTTAGCTAGTGATAGCTGGGAAGGTGACAACCATAAAGGTATCTACTCTTCAGCAACTCAAAACACTGGGACTGCTGTTGGTGGAACAAATGATGATGGATTCGGAAACGACAACGTCACTCGCCTGGACCATGCTGTTATCGAATACTCAAAAAACAACTGGATCACATCTGTTGGTCGTCACGTTGTAACAACTCCTGGAAGCTTCGTTACTTCTGATGACAGAAGAGACAGAATCCAAGTGATTAAAATCCGCGACAACTACGATGCCGTAGCTTTTGCTTATGATAAAAGAGCTGAAGGTGCACTTAACAACGCTAAAGATGACGTTGATATGTACTCTCTTAACTACTACGGTGCTTTTTCTGGCATGAAGTATGCGCTTCAAACAGGATACTGGACATCTAGAAAGTATAATACTGCGACTTCAGGGTTCAATGGCGTGAATCTTGATAACGTAAAACAATTCTCTCCTCAACTTGAAGGCTCAGTAGCTGGGATTGATTTTAACTTCTACTACACTCTTCTATGGGGTGGATCTGCCTACTATAAAGACGAGCACCACGCTGCTGCTTTAAAACTTGCTCATGACTTTGAAATCTTCAAAGTTGAGTTCCAGTCTATGGCCACACTTGATGGTGGTTTAATTGCAGGTGGATTCGATTCACTTTCAAGTGTTGTTAACAACTCTCCAGATCACAACCAGTCTTCTATTAAGTTAAGAACAGTTGGTTTTGGATTAGGAAACAAACAAGCTGATGATCAATTACACATGCTTCGTTTCTCAAAAATCTTCACGCAAGAACTTAGTGCAACTGTTGGTGGTGGTTACGGAGTTTTCTACAACACTACGACAAAGAAAGATGAAAAGAACACTCTTGTAGATGCTACAGCACGCTACAGTTTCTCTCAGTACCTTTCACTAGCGGCTTCCTACGGACGCTTTTTTGGTGATTATGAACAACACGCTGGAAGCCTTACTCTAAAGGCCGTGTTTTAGTCCTAACTCTTGACTATTCCAAGGCCCTTTTCAACAAACACACAAATACTGGGCACTTTTAAAAAAGTGCCCTTTCTATAACTCCTTAAATTTCTTAGCGCGCTTGCTTTCCTTGAAGCTGGTGAAATATCCGAGTAATCTTCTCTTACTTTGAAAAAACGTTTGTGAGTCTTCTACGGTACGTCTGTTCACGTTGACCCTAGTTGATAAGAAGAACCACAACAAGCTTCTAATGGAAGTCGTATGATGAAGATCTTTTCGAACACTAAGGCCCTTGTCCTGTCAGTCGCTCTTACTGCGGGAATTCTCTCAACTTCATGTGGTGATGGTACCAGCTCATCTAACATCCAGGTACCGGGTGTAAACAACATGTCTGTAACGTTAGTTCAAGACAATGTTTTGATCTCAATGGTTTTCCAAAACCTACAACTTGATGGTGGACTTCGTTACAACATTCCGAAGTATCCAAACTCGTACCTAGAGATTTCTCCAGACCTTCAATCAGCTGGAACTCTAATGGCGATCTCTGTTTCTCTAAAAGACGTATTTAATACAAGCCTTCAAACGCTTGACCCTGCAACACTTCCTGGTGGACGTTCTCTACCTGGTGTAGCTGGCGGACGTTTACCGGCAGTAGCTTTCTCGATCGAGAAGTTTAAGAATATGAGTTTCTACCTAGGGCCAAAACTGTTTGGTGTATTCATCCCAGTTAAGAGTCTAGGAATTGGTAACTCGATCATTACAGCAAGATATTACACAGGTTCAAACAGAATTGGTAACATCTCTCTAGTTGGTGAAGACGCGAACGGTGAAAACGCTGGTATCCTGTTAATGTTGGATATGTCATCAAGTGTTCAGTCTCAGCTGAAATCTGTTGCTAAAAAATATAACTAATCCATAAAGAAAATAATCTTCTTATTAAGCCCCGGAGTTCTTCCGGGGTTTTTTATTTTTTAAGCAGAATGATTTGCCAGCGGTTTTTTGTAGAGGCGTCGTTTTTTAGTTGAACGTAATGAGGCGTATTTTTCTTTTCAAGATCGTTGACCACATAGAACTTCTCCCCTAACACCGTTACGATGTTATAAAGCCCCTGGTGGTTTTCTGTGTCGATTAAGAACTTAAGGAAGATCAGACCTACCGGAGCATCTTTAGAGCCCAGCATATCGTAAGACTTCATATCATTTAAGGCCGATCTGGTCTGGAATTTTTTAATCGGTCCAGATAATTCTGTAATCATCTCTTGAGTAAATTCAAAATCGTCGCGGAAAATATCCATGTCCACATCGATACTCGAAAGTCCTTTTTGTTGCAGCTCCAGAGCGGCCCTTTCAAATTCACTGATCTGCGGTTTTGGCGGCTCTACAACTACAACAACAGGAACCTCAGGTTTCTTTTCTTCTACCTTGGGTGCTTCTACAATAACTGGTTTCGGTTTTGGCCTAGGTTTTGGTTTTGCGATGACCACGACAGGTTCAATCTTAGGTGGTTTTAAGGCCGTCAGGAAGTCACTTAGCCCCTTCATATCAAATTCTTTCAGCGCACCTGGCAGGAAGAGTTCCCCTTGCTGGTAACGGCTATTAGACTTTAATAAATACGAATAAAGAAGTGGGTACTGTCTCGAAAGAACCGGATAACTCGATTCTTTGTTCTGGAAAAGCTTCCCGTAACGGCGAAGGCACTCTTCTCCCATCCCTGATTGGTTGATCAGGTTAAAGGCATTTGATTTTTTAATCAATTCAGTGGGAGTTGTAATTGCTGAAAGTCCATAGAAGCTGTCTTTTTCAGAACAAAGCATCTTGATAGTCTTAGTGTCACTCGAGCAGAAACCAGCAAGTGCATCTTTAATTTCTTCAACCGTAAGGGTACGGCAGTTCTTCTTATTGGCAATACACCACTCGTGAAGACGGGCAAATGTAGGTTCAGTCGTCAAAGATGTTGAGTCCTGGAATTCATTTAGCCAGGCCGCTGTTTCTTTTTTGTTAAAGGCCGGAGTGTGGATTTTTTCAATCTCGTTAACAAATTTTCCGTACACTCTTTCATGGAACTTCTTCATATCTGAAGATTCAGGAGTGCACCCGCCAAAGACATCTTTAAAATTCATTGAACAGATATTTTTTCCACCCAATTGAGAAGAGAGTTTGTTGTTAAGTTTTAATCCCTCAAACAAATAACTCATAGTGACCAGGCGGTAAAGATAACGGATATAATCGATATTCTCACCGAGAGTTTCGTCCGGACAAGTCGATTTTTCAACGACCTCATTAAACCAGTAACGGTGAAGTACAAACGGCTCATCTTGAATCTGTTGGTTCATGTAGGCGTCTTTAAAAGTGTCGTCTAAAAGAATCAAATCCCCTACGCTATCGCTATATTGGCTGCGTGGATCAAGTGGCCCTGCATAGTTTATGGTTTTTTTCTCACCCATAAACACATCACGGTAATAATCATCAAGTTTTTTAGTATCAGCAACTGACGCCACCGATGTGCATAACATCGAAAGCGTCAGAGTGAATGTATGAAATCGTGAAAACATAAACATCTATTTAAACCAGAACAAGCTCAAGCTAGGTACATAAGTAATAATAACCAGTGCAATAATTAGTAAAATTAAAAAAGGCACAGAGGCGCGGTACAAAGTCGTGATTGGCTTATTAAACCTGAAGCTGCCGATAAAAAGATTGATTCCAACCGGCGGAGTTAAATAACCAATTTCCAGGTTTGCCAGGAAAATGATTGCCAAGTGAATTGGATCAACACCAAAATCATTCGCAATTGGGATTATCAATGGCACTACAACAATGATTGCGCTGAAGATGTCCATTAAACAGCCGACAATGAGAAGAAAAATATTCAGGAATAAAAGGAATGAGTATTTATCATGTAAAAACTCTTTCATCAGTTCAAAAATTTTAAGCGGGACTTCTTCATCAACCAGAAAGTTCGTAAACCCAAGGGCACAGCAGAGAATCAGAAGGATTCCCCCTACCAGGCTCATCGAATCGACAATGACTCTCGGAATGTCCTTAAATAAATCGAGATCTTTATAAATAAAAACTTCCACGATAAAAATGTATAGTGCCGTAAAAGCGGCCGCTTCCGTCACTGTAACAATTCCACCATAAATCCCCACGAGAACAGCGACTGGTAGTAAAGCTTCAAGCCAGGCTTCTTTTAAGGCCGCAACGAAGTCTTTTAAAACAAACTTATTAGTCTTCTCCCCTGTATGTTTTGGGCTGTTATAAACTGCCCAAAAAGAAAGAACGCCCATAATAACAATTCCCGGAACAATTCCGGCCTTAAAGAGCTTATCAATATCAACTTTAGCAACCATCCCATAAAGAATGATAGGAAGTGATGGTGGAAAAAGTAATCCAAGGGAACCAGAGGCCGTAATCCTGTCTCTTATACACATCTCCGAGCCCACGAGACGCTCAGTTATCT
>CAXHHE010000302.1:0-4565 GCA_964016365.1 uncultured Bacteriovorax sp.
AAATCAAAGTCTTCGCCAGTTAATGTCGCCGTCACTTCCGGGTGAGCGTAGATCGAAACTTTCGAACCTTTTGTTTTTGCCAGGACTTTATTGAGTTCGCGGATCAGCTCGTAACAAACTGACAACGTCGACTTCACCCTTCCCGTTCCTTCACAGTATGGGCATGGCTCACACATGATGCGAGAAAGCGTATCTCTCGTTCTCTTTCTGGTCATCTCAACCAGTCCAAGTCCAGAGATCGGAAGCACGTTGGTTTTTGCACGGTCTTTTTTCAGCGCTTCTAATAAAGCATTATAGACAGTAATGCGGTTTTCTTCTTTTTCCATATCGATGAAATCGATAATGATAATCCCACCGCAGTTTCTTAAACGTAGTTGGTAAGCGATTTCTTTAACCGCTTCCAGGTTGGTCTTTAGAATGGTTTCTTCAAACGTTTTTCTTCCGATGTATTTACCAGTGTTAACGTCGATAGAAACCAAAGCTTCAGTCTGATCGATGTTTAATGATCCACCAGACTTCAGGAAGACCTTGTTATCGATAGCGCGCTCTACTTCCAGGTCAATTCCAAATTTTTCAAAAATCGGAGTTGAGTCTTCGCCGTAGAATTTGAATTTTCCTTTCATTGTTGGAAGGAACTTCTGCACAAATTTTTCAGCTTCTTTTAAATTTTCTTTTGAATCAAGGATGATTTCATCCACATCTTCATCAGCGATATCGCGGAAGACTCTTTGAATGAAACTTAAATCCTGGTGAACAACTGCTGGAGCTCTTGCCTTCTCTGCTTTTTTTGAAACATCTTTCCAAAGTTTCATCAGCATATTGAAGTCGAACTTCAGAGTTTTATAACTTTGTCCTTCGGCCACAGTACGGGCAATAACCCCTGTTCCTTCCGGACGAATCGTTTCTAAAATTTCTTTTAGTCTCTCGCGCTCTTTCTCACTCTCAATTCTTCTTGAAACACCTGTGTGCTCAATGAAGGGCATGAAGACAATATGTCTTCCGGCAAAAGTGATATGGCGAGTGACTCGCGGACCTTTTGTTGAGATCGGCTCTTTGGCAACCTGAACCAGGATCTCGTCACCTTCTTTAATGAAAGTTTCAATCGAGATGTCTGGACGAAAACGCATGTTCACCGCTTCAGAAAGTGTAGAAAGTTCGTCAGGAATAACTTCTCCCTGCTTCTCTTTTCCTTCCATCGACTTCTTGCTTTTTTCCGCCATGTCTCTTTGTTCTTCAATGGTAGGAATATATGCATCATCTACATACAAGAAGGCCGCTTTCTCGTAACCGATATCAACAAAGGCCGATTGCATTCCGGGTAGAACGCGCACGACTTTTCCTTTGAAAATGTCGCCTACAAAGGGAAAATCTACATGATTGTTCTCAGGTCTGTGGTGAAATGAGCGCTCCATTAGAAAATCGAGAATCTCACCATTCTCAATAAGCGCTGCCCGACACTCATTGAGTGTCTGGTTGATAATTAATTGTTTGGCCATCGTAAAATCCTTAAAAACTTAAATCTAGTTCAGGATACCTTACCTTGACCAAAGTGACAAAGGAGGAAAATGTCGCAGTTCTGTATGAAAATTAGAACGTGAAAGAGAAACCCACTGTAGGGTCTTTTAGGTAACTTTCGGCGATTTTTTGTTTAGAAAAATCGATTCTTGCCAGGCTCTCGTTTGTTTCGGCCGTCATTGGAGATGGAGTCAATTCTGTGATGACCTGAGACTTCGTTGCTTGGTTAAAAATGACGTAGCCAACCCCAAAAACAATCCCGATAGCTCCACCGATAGCGATATTTTTCATATGGTCTTTTGGAGTCTCAACAAACGATAGAGTTGAAAGCCCCAGCACAGCACCAATAGCACCTGAACCTAATACCACGTATAAGTCATTCAATGATTCATCGACGAAACCAGCTGAATTTGAGTCTTGTGCCCTTAGTTGAAGTGGGTTTAAAAGAATAACTGCAGTTACTAAACAAGTAAGAAGTTTTTTAGTTAGTGTCGATTTCATAGTTTTTCCTTAAACCTGGGGCGATACGTTATGTTTGATTTTCACGAGTCTTTTCAATACACTTTACCCCTTACTCTTAATTTTTTAAGGAACGGTTTAAAGGACGTATGACTCAATCATTCTCAGCTTATAGTATTATACAAAAGAAACGAGATAAAGAAAAACTTAGCAAAGATGAAATCTCTTGGTTCATTGATGGACTCACTAAAGGTGAAATCGCTGATTATCAAATGAGTGCTCTACTCATGGCCATCTATCTCAATGGAATGGACATCGAAGAAACAGCAGCACTGACAGATGCTATGCTTTACTCGGGTAAAGTTCTCAACTTTCCAGAACAACATTTCATCGACAAACACTCAACTGGTGGAGTTGGCGATAAGGCCTCTTTCATTCTCGCTCCTATTGCCGCGGCTTGTGGTGTAAAAGTTCCAATGATCGCCGGGCGCGGCCTTGGACACACAGGTGGAACAATCGACAAGATTGAATCGATCCCAGGTTTTAAAACAGAAATCTCTCTGGAAGAATTTGAAAAACTTTTACATGAGCGCGGAGTTGTTCTCATTGGTCAGACCAAAGAAATCGCTCCTGCTGATAAAAAGATTTACGCTCTAAGAGACGTAACAGGAACTGTTGAATCCATTCCACTTATCACTGCTTCGATCATGAGTAAAAAACTGGCCGAAGGAGCTAAAGGGATCGTGATGGACATCAAGACCGGCAACGGGGCCTTTATGTCTAAACTGGCCGACGCTAAAAAATTAGCTGAATCGATCAGAAAAACAGGACATAGATTCGATAAAAATATGATGACAATGATCACAGACATGTCAGAGCCTTTAGGGTTAGCTGTCGGGAACTCATTAGAAGTCATCGAGAGTATTGAAACCCTAAAAGGAAAAGGACCAAAAGATTTAACTGATCTTTCAGTGGCCCTTGCCGGCGGGATGATTTACCTGGCAGGTCTGGCAAAAGACTTAAAAGAAGGAATTAAAAAAGCTCAAGCTTCAATTGATGACGGAAGTGCGCTGGAGAAATTCCGCGAACTGATTTCGAATCAAGGTGGAGACGCGAGAGTTATTGATGACTACTCTCTTCTTCCTGTGACCAAAACAACTTTCGAAGTGAAGTCTAAGAAAGCTGGTTACGTCACAAAGATGGAATGTACAGAACTTGGTAAGCACTGTGTGCGCCTAGGTGGTGGAAGACAAAAAACAGGAGACGCGGTGGATTTCGCCGTAGGCTTCGTGATGAATAAGAAGATTGGAGACAAGGTCGCTAAAGGTGAAGCACTGATGACGATTTACTGTCACGACAATCAAATGAAAATTGCTGAGGAGATCTCTGAGCTTGTAACAAGCCGTGACATCACTATAAGTGCAAGTAAACCTCCTAAAAAGAAATTGATTATAGATATTAATACAAGCTTTGCTGGAAAAAATACGAAGACAAAGAAAACTAGCAGTGCTAAAAAGACCACCCCAAAAAAAGTGGCGAAAAAAACTGTAAAGAAACCGGCTAAGAAACTAACAAAGAAAAAGAAGTAAACAATGGAATCACTAACACAAAAACTAGAAAAGACCGTCGCCCATATTCACCACGTAAAAAAAACTAATCCTCGCGTAGGAGTCATCCTGGGTTCTGGACTAGGAGACTTTGTTGAGAAGATGGAAAATAAAACCGTTATTCCTTATAACGACATTCCTCATTTCAAAAAAGTGACTGTGCAGGGACACGATGGAAAAATGATTCTAGGAACTGTTGGTGGTGTTGAAGTTGTCGCTCTTCAGGGACGTTTTCACCTTTATGAAGGCCATGACATGGAAGACGTTGTCTACCCTGTGCGCGTTCTGGCAAAACTTGGAATCGAAACACTAATCGTGACAAACGCTGCTGGTGGAGTGAACTTGAGTTACTCTCCTGGAGACTTGGTGATTCTTACAGATCAAATTAACCTGACAGGAAGAAATCCGTTAATCGGGCCAAACGATGATTCAATCGGTCCTCGCTTCCCGGACATGTCTCACGCTTTCAATGCAAAATACATCAACATTCTTGCTGAGACTGCAGCTGAATTAAAAATGAACAACAGACAAGGTGTCTACGTTGGTGTTTTAGGGCCAACGTATGAAACTCCTGCTGAAATCAGAATGTTCAGAATCCTGGGCGGTGACGTTGTCGGAATGAGCACAGTGCACGAAGTGATCGTCGCCAACCACATCGGTCTTAAAGTTTGTGGTGTTTCATGTGTAACTAACATGGGTGCAGGAATTATCGACCAGACTTTAAAACACGAAGACATTAAAGACGAAGCAAATAAAGTGATGAGCAACTTTACAGAACTTCTTAACCGCTCAATCGTTAAATTTTCGAGGGTAAAATAATGGAAATCAAAAAAGTACTACGCGAAAAAGCGAAAGATGCGGCAAGCAAGGCCTACTCTCCTTACTCAAAAGCGAAAGTAGGAAGTGCTATTGAGATGAGTGATGGCTCTATCTACACTCTGTCTCTTATACACATCTGACGCTGCCGACGAAGGCTTCTGTGTA
>CAXHHE010000303.1:0-4546 GCA_964016365.1 uncultured Bacteriovorax sp.
ATCGCGTTTGAAATCATTTTGTGTTCGATTGGCTCATCTTCTTTCATTCCTAGAGTGTTCATCAACCCTGAAATTTTATCTGAACCAAAAATTCTCATCAGGTCATCTTCAAGAGAAAGGAAGAACTTCGAGTTCCCCGGGTCACCTTGACGTCCTGAACGACCGCGAAGCTGGTTGTCGATACGACGAGACTCGTGTCTTTCAGTACCAAGGATGTAAAGACCACCGGCCGCTTTTGTTTCCGGAGTCAGCTTAATGTCGGTACCACGACCGGCCATGTTGGTAGCGATGGTAACCGCACCTGGTTGACCAGCATTTTTAATAATCTCGGCTTCACGCTCGTGTTGTTTCGCGTTTAGGACTTCGTGAGGAATACCTTCCTGGCGAAGGTAGCTTGAGATCAATTCTGATGTTTCAATAGCGATAGTACCAACGAGAACTGGCTGTCCTTTGGCGTGAAGAGTTTTAATTAACTCAGCAACCGCTTTGTATTTTGCCGCTCTGTTTTTGTAAATGATATCTGCTTCATCGATACGGGCCATTGGAAGGTTTGTCGGGATAACTACAACGTCAAGGTTGTAGATCTTCATAAATTCTTCCGCTTCTGTATCAGCTGTACCTGTCATCCCTGAAAGTTTTTTATAAAGTTTAAAGTAGTTCTGGAATGTGATTGAAGCAAGTGTCTGGTTTTCAGACTTGATCTTTACACCTTCTTTTGCTTCAACTGACTGGTGAAGACCATCAGACCAGCGAGAACCTTCTTTTAAACGTCCCGTGAACTCATCTACGATGATGATTTGTCCGTCGCGGTTAACGTAGTCAACATCCAGTTTGAAAAGCGCGTGAGCTTTTAGCGACTGGTTTAAGTGGTGAAGCAGGTTAGAGTGCTCAATGTTGTAAAGGTTTTCAATTTTTAGAAGTTCCTGAACGCGGATAACACCTTCTTCAGTAAACATTGCCGAACGTGCTTTTTCATCCACTGTAAAGTGAACATCTTTTTTTAGTTTTGGGATAACGTCGTTAGCGACGTAATAAAGTGATGGGTCACCTTCAGAAGGCCCTGAGATCAGAAGCGGAGTTCTGGCTTCATCGATTAGAATCGAGTCAACCTCATCCACGATACAGAAGTGGTGGTCTCTTTGAACGTATTCTTCCAGAGAGAATTTCATGTTGTCGCGAAGGTAATCGAAAGCAAACTCGTTGTTTGTTCCGTAAGTGATGTCGCATTTGTAAGCAACCTGGCGGTCTTCATCCGACATTTGTGAAAGAATAACTCCGACACTTAATCCTAGCCACTTGTACAGAACACCCATTTCTTCCGAGTCACGGCGGGCAAGGTAGTCGTTAACAGTTACAACGTGGGCGCCTTTTCCTTCAAGGGCCACAAGGTACAGGGGAGCAGTTGCCGTAAGAGTTTTACCTTCTCCGGTCTTCATTTCCGCAATACCGCCGTTAAATAGAGCGATACCACCCATTAACTGCACATCGAAATGTCTCATTCCAAGGACACGCTTAGAAGCTTCTCTGATTGTTGCAAACGCTTCAGGAAGAATGTCAGTTGTTGTTTTTCCTGACTCAAGCATTGCTTTTAGTTTTGGCGTTTGTGCTTTAAGTTCTTCGTCAGATAGTTGCTGCATTTTTGCTTCAAGTGAATTGATCACTTCAACAATCGGTTTTAGTTTTTTTAGATCTCGGTCGTATTTTGTCCCGAAAATCATTTGCAATGGATTGAACATAAAAAAGGTCTCCTGAGATACAATATAAAAATAAATTTTAAGTGTTGTTAGTTAAGCGTGTAGTAAAGTGGGTCAACGGGTGTGCCGTTGACACGAACCTCGTAGTGGACGTGCGGTCCTGTCGAATACCCTGTGTTTCCGACGGTAGCAATTCGATCGCCACGAACAACTTTCTGACCTTTTTTAACTGTAAGAGTAGAAGCGTGACCGTAAATAGTTTCGACCCCGTATCCGTGGTCGATCTGAACAAAGTTCCCAAATCCCGGTTTCGCTCCAGAGTATGTCACGACACCGTCTGCAGGAGCAATAATGGCCGTGCCGCTTGGGGCCCCGACATCGATTCCTTCATGCATTTTGATTCTTCCGGCGTACGGAGACATTCTAGGACCATAACTTGATGTGAGATGTCCTGCTGCCGGCAGTAGCGTCGGCGTTGAGCGCAGGAATGATTCTTTATCCAGTAAGTGCTGATCGAGTTGATGAACGCGCACTTCAATTTCTTTTAAGTAAGAGACGACCACTTCATACTTGTAGTCGAATTCCGCATACAGCGGGGCCATGGTTAAACTCTGGCGAGTAAGAAATGACCATTCTTTTGAATAAGAAAAATCGTTGTTCTGCACATAAGCGGCAGCAATTTTTTCTTCGTAAGTCTTTTTTGTTTCCTGATATTTTTTATCGTCTTCAAACTGCTCAAGCTTTTGCGCCGTTTTAGTCGGCTGCTGCTTGAAGATTCTGATCATTGAACCCGGAGAGTAATCGCGGTCTGGTTCACCTAAAACGTTTGAGCCGTTAGGGCGCCCAGCACTTCCGCTATCGACTGTCGTGGCCTGAATGGCTTCAAGACCGGTGATGGCGCGGAGTTTTCTTTCAAAGACGTTGATGCGCTCAAGATCTTCAGTGATCGAGTTGAGCTTCATCTGGAAGAGTTGAACCTGTTCTTTGAGCTGGCGGTTTTCCACCAGAAGGTGTTTGTTTTCGTAAACCTGGCTTAGAACGTTCCAGTAGTCGTAAGTTAAGATTCCCAAAAGAACCGTGAACGTAATAAAAAGAAACACGATACTTTTAAAAACAAGGCGTGGAATTTTGATCGAACGGACGTCTTTATTTTTTTCCGGAATGATCATTAAAGTGTAATAGCGATCCAATGGGAACTCCAAATGTTTTCACTAGCAGAAAATGTACTAATAAATTGTAAGTTTAGAGGGGGGAGAATGCAATAAAAATAGGTAGAGCGAACTCTTAAATTAACAAATAAAAATGCTGCGCATTTTTTCGCTCTACTGAGCTATGATCAGAATTGCCGTGATATTATCCTGCCCACCATTTTCGTTGGCCTGAGCAATAAGACTCTTTACCACTTGCTCACAAGTGGCTTCTGTAGCAACTGCTGGGTCGGGAATATGCTTGTTGATGATGTAGAGAATGTCTTCGTCACTTACTTTCCCATGCAACCCGTCTGAGCAGCAAAGAAAGATATCATTTTTGACAACTTTGTAGATAAAGACATCAACATCGACATCGTCTTCAAACCCTACAGTGCGCACGAGGACGTTTTTTTGTGGGTCAAGGGCCGCTTGCTCGCGGTTATAGACGCCGTAATTAAGCTTTTCCTGCACGAGAGAATGATCTCGTGTAAGTTGGAAAATTTTTTTATTATTAACTAGATAGGCACGTGAATCACCTACGTTTCCAACGTAAATATTTTGCCCACGGAAATAAAAACTAACAATCGTTGTCCCCATCCCAACAAGTTCAGGATGAGTTTCTCCGAAATTCTTAATGGCCCTGTTTGATTCTTTAATTGAACCAATAAGTAGGGGCGTAGGTTCCATCGAGATGTTTTTTATCAGGTATTCAGGCAAGGCTTTAACTGCCATCTGCGAAGCGATGTCACCACCGTTATGGCCACCCATACCGTCAGCTACTACAAAGAGTTTATTCTCAAGACTTAAGAAGTAAGCATCTTGGTTACTCTTGCGTTTGCGCCCAATGTCTGTTGCACCTGCAGCTATTAAACCCATTTGTTCGCAAATTCCTAAAAAACGTTGTTTCTATTTATCTATTGTCAGGAAGCCCGGAATTTTTGTCAATTTCATTTTTACACAGTGGAGCTTTTTGCTCGGGTTTATATATTTAGGTAATTTTTTGAATCTATGCCATAATTATAAGTGGAAATCGTTAAAAAAGATGGGAGGCCTAATGTCGAAATTAGATATCAATAAATTCATGGATGAGAATTATAAAGTATCAGACTTTTCTCATTTGCACTGGTCAGGTACGTTTCAACAGTACCTGGATTTAGTTACTGAAAATCCAAAAATCACGCGAAATGCATTCCAGCGTGTTCACGATATGATCATGTCATACGGATCTACTACATATACAGAATACAAAAAAGAAGTTGTTCGTTACCACTTCTTTGATGATCCTATTCAAAACGGAAAAGATGCAGTATTTGGTATCGATGTTCACTTGATGAAACTGGTGAACTTCTTTAAATCTGCAGCAGCAGGATATGGAACTGAAAAACGCGTTCTTCTTCTGCACGGACCGGTTGGATCGGCAAAATCATCGATTTCAAGAATGATCAAAAAAGGAATTGAGCACTATGCGCGCACAGATGCCGGAGCTCTTTTTACTTTCGAATGGTTTGATGAAACAGAATCAGACATCCTTGGTGGAGCGAAAATTTTTCCTTCTCCAATGCACGAAGAGCCGCTTAAACTTCTTCCGGTAGAAGTAAGAAAGCAATTCCTTGAAGAAATCAATAAAGGAAGAAAAGACGGACATAAGATCAACATCAAAGG
>CAXHHE010000304.1:0-4501 GCA_964016365.1 uncultured Bacteriovorax sp.
GAAGCCTTCGTCGGCAGCGTCAGATGTGTATAAGAGACAGGTTACGTGCCATTTCAGCGTCATCAACTGGGTCTAGTTGGTTCCATCTTCTTAGGAACTCTTCCTGAGCGTCTCCAATTGGCATTTTGTAGCGAATAGAGAAGTAGAAGATAGCGCGGGCAACGTTTCCTTTATGAGATGTAGGTGGTTCAAAATAAGTGTGGCCACCAGATGTTACAGAAGCTCCAGAGCGGCTAGCATCACAGTTTGAAAGGTTTTCGTTTTTCACTACGTCTGCGAATTCGAAGTTTCCTCTCGTAGAGTTAGCTTTTGAGTCTGTTGGGAAAAGGTGGTGAAGGTCTGATTTTTGAAGTTCGTTAGGGAATGCTTTTGTGAATTTAGATTGTGGCCAAGTGTGCTCACAGTTAAGTTGGTTTTGGTCTGGCATGTTTCCAGGTCCTACACCTTTTGTGTAATTGATTTCACAGTATAGGTCTTTTACGAAATATCCTTCAGGTCCTTTCTCAAGGTGAAGTTGTCCGAATAAAGCTTTTTTTGCTGGGTTGTAGCCAAGAGCTTTGTGGTTCTTCATGGCAATTTTAAATAGATCTAGCTTAAGGGCGTCATCTTTCGGGTTTGGTGCAAAAGCGAAAGCGTTAAATGAAATAAAGCTCGCCAGTAAGAAAATCATTTTAAAATTTTTCTTCATTCGTCATTCCTTTGATTGTGTTGAGGCACACGAAAAGTCTAAGAGAACAATATTAGAATGACTAATATTTTTTATTAGGATTTAGTTAAAAATTACGAATGTAAGAATTTTTTTTGAAATGAAACTATTTCAGAGAATCCAGTCTCTTTTTGATCCCTTCTTCTCTTCCTTCAATAGTTGGTTCGTAAAACTTAGGAGTTCCCGCTGGAGAATAGTCCTGTTTTACCCAATGGCCGTTGTATGAATGTGGATACAAATAAGGTTTTGTATTAGGTGGTGGATAGTTTCTCAAATGATTTGGAACCTCAATCGTTCCCTGTGACCTGACATACTCAAGCGCTTGATCTATCGCAAGATAAGCAGCATTACTTTTAAATGTTGAAGCTAAGTAAGTTGTCGCATGCGCCAAAATAATTCTCGCTTCCGGCATTCCAATTTGTGAAACAGCGTGAAGGGCATTAGTCGCAAGTGTTAAAGCGGTTGGGTCAGCATTTCCTACATCTTCACTGGCGAAAATGACTAATCTTCTGGCGATAAAAACCGGGTCTTCTCCACCATCAATCATCACAGCTAACCAAAGGATGGCCGCTTGTGGGTCACTTCCGCGCATACTTTTAATGAAAGCAGAAATCACATCGTAGTGACGGTTTCCACCTTTATCAAAAGCGCGGGCATTATCAATGATGAGTTGCTTAACAGTTTCTTTCGTTGGGTTTTCTAATTCGAGTGTCGCTTCAAGAGAGTTGAGTGCAACACGTGCGTCTCCTCCAGCATAACTCGCGAGAATTTTCACTAGTTCAAGAGCGAGAGCGAGTCCGCTTTTTTTCAGAGCGTTTGTGAGAATGGTTTCAATCGCCTCAGCACTTAGAATCTTAAGTTCAATAATGTGCATGCGAGACAGAAGTGCTTTGTTCACTGAAACGCGAGGGTTTTCCGTTGTCGCTCCAATGAGTGTGAATGAGCCGACCTCTATATAAGGAAGAAGGGCATCCTGCTGGGCCTTATTGAAACGATGGATCTCATCAATAAAGATAATCGAATAACGGCCGGTGCTTTCTTTGATCTTCTGAGTTTCAGCAATGATCTTCTTTAGATCAGCAACTCCACCCAAAACGGCGTTAAATGTATAGAATTCCTTCCCCGAGAGCTTTGCTAAGAGGCGAGCGAGGGTGGTTTTCCCTGTTCCTGATGGCCCAAAGAGGATCAGGCTAGGGAAATTTTTTTGCCTCAAATAGGGGTACTTTTGAAAAATTTCCGAATGTCCGATAAACTCAGAGAATTCCTCTGGGCGGATACGGTGGGCCAGGGGAGCATTTTCCCCATCATTATAGTCTGGTTCATACGTTTTAGACGTGGATTTGCCCGAGGAAGTGATCTCTTCATCCTCCGCAAGCTCTGTGTCAAATAGTGAAGTTTGCTTTTTTACCACGGTACGCCTAAAAGTCATTGACTCTAAATCGGCGTTATCTTACAGTGATGGAACTTTTTTATCTACAACTTTTGTAGTCCTAATGCCAATAAAGAGGAGGTGACTTAAAATGGCTCAAGATCCACAATCAGCAATTACAGTTATGATCGACGAAAGATCTGGTGTAGAGCGTTCTCTGAAGAAATTCAAAAGAATGTGTGAATCATTTGGTGTTGTACGCGAGTACAGAAAACGCCAAGAGTACAAAAAACCTTCTGTTAAGCACAAGGAAAAAACCGAAGCTGCAGACAAGAGAAGAAAGAAAACTGCTATGAAATCAACGAGAGTATCTAAATACTAGTCGTCGTTTCTTAGACAAATTCTAAAAAATTGTACAAAATTAAAAGGCTCCGAACCGGGCCGAAAAAAGCTCCCGAATGGGAGCTTTTTATTTTTTAGCTTCAAGAGTTCGGACCGGCCTTTTTTTGAGGTAATGAAATGGAAAAATCACAAGTCACAGAAAATTTAAAAACACTTAATGGCTGGACGTATGATGAGGCTTCAAAGTCGATTCAAAAAGAGTTCACTTTTAAGAGCTATTTAAAAACCATTTCATTCGTTAACACCATCGCTTGGTTCGCTAACCGCGACAACCATCACCCTGACCTGGAAGTGAGCTTCGGCCGCTGCCTGGTAAAACTCACGACTCACGATGCAGGAGGAGTCTCTGAGAAAGATTTCGCCCTAGCAAAATGCATCGACTCTCTGTAAAAAACACAAAATCTCTATGAATTTTATTGGGAGAGTGATAAATCTTCACCATTGTATATGGGGGATTTATGAAGGCAGTTGCATTGGCACTTTCTCTTTTATCACTAAACGCTTGGGCCATCTCGAAAGAGGATATCGGCGCACTCAATGAGTTGTTTATCAAGACCATTGAGAAAAATGAAAAGAGGGCCCATACAGGTGTGGCCGTTTCAGTCTTCACTGCCAATGAAATTATCATGCAAAAAGGTTACGGTTTTGCTGATGCCCAAAAAGAAACTCCCGTTACAAACCGCACAGCTTTCGCTATTGGCTCAACGACTAAGGCCTTTACGTCTCTTGGGCTTAAGCTTTTAGAAAATGAAGGACATTTAAAACTTACAGATAAAGTCTCTGAGCACTTGATTGATTTTCAACTCGCCAATCAAAAAATTAGCGAGCAAGTGACGATCGAAGATTTGCTCTCTCATCGTATTGGTCTTCCTCGCCATGACTTCGCCTGGTATTTAACAGACTTTACCCAGGATGATCTTTATTCACGCCTTAAGTATTACAATTTCCCAGATGGCGCAGAAGAGAAGTTCCGTAAAACTTTCGAATACAACAACCTGATGTACATGGTGGCCGGAAAAGTGATCGAAGAGTCTTCTGGAAAAAGCTGGCCTGATTATATTCAACAGGCCGTGCTTAATCCTCTGGAGATGAAAGATACATCGTTTGGAAAAGCAAAGAGCGGACTGGATGTCGCGACTCCTTACTTGCATGATAAAGCGATTGCCTACAAAGAAATTTCAAACATTGCTTCTGCCGGAAATATGTATTCAACAACGACAGACATGACGAAATGGATTCAGTCTTTTCTGCAAAAGAAGTGGAAGGGGATTGATGACCTGACGAATGCAAGAATTGCTCTGGATAATGAAAATCCCGATTTGAAATATGGCTACGCTTTGGGTTGGATGACCAATACAATGAACCCGAAGGCCTCATGGATTTTTCACGGTGGGAACATTGATGGTTTTTCGGCCATGGTTCTTTTTTCGTACGAACTCAACGTAGGGATCGTCGTTTTGGTTAATGACAATGGTTCTGACTTAAATGATCTTCTGGTGACGGATTTACTTCGTTATGAGTTAAGCCGTAAACCGGTAGACAAAGATTTTAACTCAATTAAAAAACGTTTCTTATTTCCGAAACTGGATCAATCTAATCTTGCATCTTTATCTTTGAACACGAAAAGTGAAAAGGTCATGGATGAGGTGACGCTATTTGAAAATCCAGGATATGGAGTTTTAAAGACATTTTCAAAAGATGGAAAAGACTATCTCGCTTACTTTAAAAATGTTTGGGAGATCAAAGAAATGGTAGATGACACTTTCAATTATTCTTTACCTTTGGAAATCGCCGGCCAAATTTACGAATACCCGATGCTGATAGAGCAGGGGAAGATTTCAATTCCTTTTCAACCAGGGACACCTTTAGTGGAATTTAGCTTAACAAAGGAATAAGAGACTTCTATGATTGAGGCATGACATTTCACAGGCCTCAAAATAAGGAACCACTTTTCCTCATCGCTGGATTAACCCTGGCCTGTCTCTTATACACATCTCCGAGCCCACGAGACGCTCAGTTATCTC
>CAXHHE010000305.1:0-4498 GCA_964016365.1 uncultured Bacteriovorax sp.
GAGCACTACCCAGAAGCCTTCGTCGGCAGCGTCAGATGTGTATAAGAGACAGTGTTAGGGGAGTCGCAATTGCTAAGGCACACGGGCAAGTGACGATAAGAAGAGTTAAGGCAAGTTCCAGGGCCTCTTTCTGACTACCATGGCGTGCTGTCACAAAGTAGAGGATAACTGAAAGAGTTAGAACTGCACCGGCAAAGTACTTAGAAATCTGATTTGTGATATCGATGATCTGGGCCTTTTGCCCCCACCCAGTTTCTACATTTTTTAAGATTTTTCCAAGACGGCTTTCGTGGTTGGCCTTCTCAACTTCAATGATTAGCTCGCCACTTACGTTCATTGTTCCAGAGAACACCTGATCTTGAGCTCTAATTTTTTGTAATCCAGACTCACCAGTTAGCAGTGAATTATTCAGGTAAGATTCACCTGAAACCACTTTTCCATCGGCCGGGATAACCTGATTGGGAAGAATTTTTAAGAGATCGTTTGGCTTAATGAACTTAGGGTGGATTTCTACCACTTCGCTATGATTATTTTCATTCACCTTTAAAACACTTTCTCCCTGATAGAAGAAGTGCAGGTCGCTTGTGCTTAGACCTTTTTCCTGAATCAATTTCAAGAAGTAACGTGAAAGAAGAAGAAGGAAAACCAGGGCAGTCAGTGAATCGAAATAGTTTTCTGGTACGTGGTTGATCAGGTTATAAATTCCCATGATCCCACCCATAATAAGCGAGAGTGAAATAGGGACATCAATTGAAAGGGTTTTATTTTTAAGTGCGATGTACGAGTTTTTATAAAATGGAAACGCACAGTAAGTTAAAACTGGGATAGCAAAGAGTACAGTCAGAGCATTAAACACCTGTTCATATTCAGGTCCAGCGCCCGCATAAAGAGACACAGCATAAAGCATAATGTTTCCGGCAGCGGCAGCAGCAATACCGATTTTTAAAATCATTGAGCGTTCTTCTTTGATTTTTAAATCAGCAGTCGATTGGTTGATTTTTAGTGGGTGAGGGCGGTAACCGATTCCATCAAGCTCTTTGGCCACCAGAGAAAAGTCCCCAGTACTGTCGATTGAAATCGTTGCCACAGAACGACCCATGTTAAGTTTTGCTGAAAGAACACCCGGAACAAATGCCGGAAGTTTTTCAATAATCCAAAGACAGGCCAGGCAATGGATTCCTTCAAGGTAAAATTCCATTGTCAGTTCATTGTTTAAATTTCTATAAGCGTACTCATTTAAGAACTCAGTGTCGTTTAGGTAAGAGTAGTGATTATTTTTTAATTCAACTGGAGCGCGTTTTTTTAAGAGAGCGACGTTCTTTTTGATGTCATAGTACTCAGAGAGGCCTTTGAAGTTGATGATATTGTAAACTGTTAAACAACCCTGGCAACAGAATGGGCCGGCATCGTGGTCATGACCTTTATGATAGTAAGCAGTAAGAACTTCCTGATCGCAGTGAATGCAAGCGCTCATCGTTATGTCTCAGCAATTTGTTTTAATAAATTAACTATATCAGAATCTGCTTTTTGGTAAATCTCAATTAAAGTTGACTTATCTAAGAAGCATACTTGAGTGTTGGGAAAAACTTCTGCGCTGATTGGACTTGGGATTTTGTTCATGAGTTCGGCAACGCCAATTAACGATCCGCTTTGAAGCATTTTCTTGAATTTCTTTTTTTTGCTAATCTGGATCGAGCCATCTAAAACAAGATAGCCCGAGATCGGGATCTGCCCCTCATAAAAAAGATGAGAGTGAGATTTGTAAACTTTAGTAGGGAAATAGGCCGTAATTTTATCGATCAACTCTCTACTTAGTTCGATGTGCTTTAAGAATTTCATAAACCCATCATACATTTGCAGAAAGAGAGAAAATATAATCTAAATCAGCTTTCGTAAAAAAATATTAATAATGGATATTGGCCCAATTTAGTAACTCTTCTTCATTGATAACGTAGATAACTTTTCCTTCCTGCTCAATGATGCCGGCATCTTTGAATTCAGTCATGAAACGGATAAGTGTTTCATTGGCCGTTCCAATCATTGTCGCCATCTCTTCACGAGTAAGTTTTAAGTCGATTCTCCATCTATTTCCCTCTTTAGTACCGTGGGTGCTCTTCAGAGAGAGAAGAAGTTCAGCTAAACGTTCGCGGACATTTTTCTGGTGAAGGGAAGTAAGCTTATTTTCAGCATTCCCCATATCACGTGAAAGCTTGTTGATGATATTCAGTGCTACAGTTGGATTTTTTTCAATCAGTGAAAGAATATATTTTTTGTCGATGAAACAAACTTCAGTATCTTCCATCGCAGTTGCCGTCTTGCCAAAATCTTCATCAGTGAAAAGTGAGCGGTGACCAAGGATGTCGCCAGCATGAACGATGCGCACGATTGACTCTTTTCCATCAATACCTGTGCGGGTTAGCTTAATGTTCCCAGTGCTGATGCAATACAGACCAAACGGATGTGTTCCTTGAACGAAAAGAGTTTGTCCCTTTTTGTACTTGTTAGAAATCTTGTGCTGGCTGATATCTTCCAGTTCGGCAAGATTCATATTGCAGAAGATTCCATCATTCTTTGAGGGGCAGTGTTCACAGCTAGAGTGAGCGTCCTTTTTCATTGCTTTATTTTCCTTGGTTCTATCAACTATTAACTTAACATTTATTGAGTAAAAAAACATGAGATACATCATGTTTTGTTTTTTATATTATTATACTCTCTGAGTAGGGATTTGGGAAAAGCACATACTTACTAATCTTGAAAGATTGGGTATATTTCTTGTAGGAGTAGTAGAAATGGCAAAGAACATAGCACAAAAAGCCCTACTGAAACTTATACCAAAGCGTAAAACCCTCTCTAACAAGTCAGACGGCGGGGTGGCTCTTATTGTAGCAGGGGGGGCCAAGTTCATGGGGGCAGGGCTATTAAGCGCTCTGGCATGCACGCGTAGTGGTGTCGGCTATACCCACTTAATGACTGATTTAGTTCATTACCCTTGGGTAAAATTCCCGGATTTTATTGTTCATAAATTTTCGCTTGCGACCTTAAAGAAACACTCGGGAAATGTTATTGCGATGGGGCCAGGGCTTGGGACTGAAAAAAGTAAGGCCCGTTTGTTGCGTGCCCTTTTAAAAATCGGCGCTGAGAAAGTGATTCTTGATGCAGATGCTCTGAGTATTTTATCTCAAATGAAAGTCAAAACACTTCCTGCCTCATGGATTTTGACTCCCCATGAGGGAGAACTTGCGCGCTTGCTCCATGTTCCGGTTAAAGACGTCAAAACGAACCGAGAGCATTATTTGCAAAAGGCCCATCTGAAATTTGGATGTGTGATTGTGCTCAAGGGTTATAAAACGCTCCTGGCCTCTAAGGGAAAAATAACTTATGCCTCGTTTGGCTCAGTCGCCCTGGCAAAAGCGGGAACCGGAGACGTGTTGTTGGGAATGATTGCGGCCTTTCGCGCTCAGGGATTGGAAGCCTACGAAGCAGCGGCATTAGGAGTGCTCATTCATGGGACGGCAGCAAAAGACTGGGAGAAAAAAGGCAATGACCATCTGGGGCTAAGGCCAACGGATCTCATTGATCAAATTCCCCAGACGATTAAGCGTTTAAGATCTACTGCGAAAGGTAATTGATATTATCCAGGTTCATAAAAAGTTTTTCTTCATCCATCCAGATTTTCCCGTCTTCAATTTCGTAGGGGTCACCCGGAATATTCCACGTCGGGCCCCAAGAGTTTTGGGCCAGGTACTGAAGTTTGTTGTTTTGACAACGATAACCAATCATAGTGATAGCATGGAAGCCATGGATACCAGTATTTGAACATGTGTTGAACTTGGTGCTCGAATTCTCCTTATGGAAATCATACTCAGGCTGATTCCAGAACTTAGTACAGATATCCAGTCCTACAGCTTTTTTATCTTTAATACTAGCAAACATCTTTTGACGATTTTGAGTTACTGTCGTGATAAATTTTTCTTTTGGCCCCTCTGGAGTGAAATCATCAGAGTCGAAAAGAACACGGCTTGATTCACATTTTAAATTTTCCGGGATCGTGACACGTTTTTCAGGAGCGCAGTCCTTGGCAATTAACGAAAGAAGGGCGTCGTCGTATTTTAATCCGGCCTTAGAGGTAATAAAGTCGACAAATGCACTCATGTCGCTGAACGTCTTTTCAGGAAGGACTCCGGCGAGGTCTGAAGCTCTTTCAATCAGCTCTGAGTAATTACAAAGAACAGCATCGGCCTTGGCCTTGTCTTGAAACTCTTTTCTGTCTTTAAAGTAGGCGAGGACATTTTGTGATTTACAATCATCAAATTTACCTAGAGCAATGCGGTTGTATTCAATTTGCATTGCATTTTTATCTTCAGGACTCATTGATGAAAGAATCTCTTTAGCAAACTTGTCTTTCTGTGTTGCAGCCGTTTTGGATTTATCCAGTTGCTTCATAAAAGTGGTGAGATTACTTTCAAATTTCTCATAACCATCTTTGTTGGCAAAAAAA
>CAXHHE010000306.1:0-4479 GCA_964016365.1 uncultured Bacteriovorax sp.
GATAACTGAGCGTCTCGTGGGCTCGGAGATGTGTATAAGAGACAGGTTTTAGCATATCTCACTTTGAGTTTTTTATCTTCATCTTCACTCTTAAGAACTTTAATACACTCTTTTAAATATTTATGATCTAAAAGCAAAACATCAATAATGTTAAACTTGTTGTTTTGAACAACTTCATCCATGTTAAATGTCATTGGTCCCTCCAGGTTGAACGTCTCTTTTTACCTCGCAAAATCAAGGCCAAAAAAGACGTGTGCCAAGTAACTGAAAAATTCATTCTCAGCCTCTCAATTGGTCAACTTTCCCTATGACTCAAGTCTTTATCTGTCGGTTTTCTGGATGAAGAAAAAGAAAGCCTTCAAGGCTTAAAAAGAGCGTAAAAGATGAGTAATAGGCCCAGATAAGAAACACTAGAAGTGTCCCGGTTGCCCCGTAAACTGAATTGATCGCAATGTTTTTAAAATAAAGACCAATTAATATTTTCCCAAAGACAAAGGCCACGGATGTAAAAATCGCCGCCTCTACTGCTGTTTTTATTTTCGGTGTTTTTGAAGGAGCAAAATAATAAAGTGCGCTGAACATCATTAAGTTGATCAGAAAGCTCAAAAGGTTAGAGAGAATTTGACCGAAGACAGTGTCATTCATATCTGTCCCGGCGACATACTTAACAATGTTGGAAACAAAGAGCGATAAAAGAAACAACACTGCAATCGCCACGACAAAAAGCATAGAGAGCATACGCTCCTTCACAATTTCTTTAAAACTTCGGGATGAATCAGGGTCGTAATAACCAAAAATCATATCAAAGGAAAACCGCAGCTGCATAAAAACAAAAGACGCCGTAAAAAGCAGCGTAACCACCCCGATCACTCCAGAGATAGAGGCCAGGCTAATACCTTCAACAGCATTGTTAAAAATCATTTCAGTGATTCGTCCAACTTCAGGACCCAGAATAAAATATGTCTGGCTGGTAAGTTCCGCTTGAACTTTATGACCTAATAAGGCCGCCACCTGTAAAAGAATTAAAAGAAATGGGGCAATTGAAAGGGCCGCATAATATGAAATGGCCGAAGAATGAAAGAAAATATTGTGTTTTAAGATTAAAAAAATAAATTCTTTTATTCTAAGGCCAAATCTAAACAAACCTCTTTTTAGAGTTGAGATGACCATCACATCCTCTTAAAAAACTATTTGCCTTTAAAGAAAAATAACCAGGCCAGGATACAAACGAACCCAGGCACACCAAGAATGTACATTAAAATAGGCACTGCTACTTTTCCTTGAACATCTTCGACTAATTCATTCATTTTTTTCTTCATACCCCTTCCTTATTGTGTAACCCGCAGAAGTCGTTAGGGACTTCTGCGGGGATGAAAAAATAACTACGCTTCAGTAGATGAAGCGATGTCATGAGCTCCAGTTACTTCTAATAATTGTTTTGCACTTTTAATTGAGTCGTTATTATCACAGTGAACTGACAGCAGAATCCCTCCGTCCTTCACTGATCCTTCATAACGTTTAGCCTCGTATTCCGGAATCCCAAGACCAACAAGTGCTCCGCTTACTCCTCCGACTGTTCCGCCAACACCAGCACCGGCGATAGCGGCCATAATTGGACCAGCGGCCACAAGTGGCCCGATACCAGGAAGAGCTAAAGCTCCCATGCCGGCCAGCCATCCGAGAGTCCCACCGACAACGACACCAGTGCTTGCACCTGTCGCAATTCCTTCAGGGGCCTTAGTGTGTTTTTCATGGGCGAATTGTCTGGTAGTATCTTTATCCGGCATCAATACCGAAATATCAGTCATTCTGAATCCTGACGTTTTTAAGCGCTCTACCGCACGTTCCGTAGATGAACGGGTGTCAAAGATTCCGAAAACTGAAACATTCATTCTGTCCCTACTTAGTGTTCTCATCTTTTCCTCCTTACTTCACTACACTTATCTGATTATAAATTTTGTGTTTGGGAGCTGTGACATAAGCGTGCTCAAGAATTCTTGCTCTCTCATCCGCAGTTGCCACATTTCCTTTAAGTGTCACACCATTATTGATAACGATGATCTTAATATTTTTTGCCTTCATAGAAAGTGCCGTATCTTTCATCAATTCAGCTCGAATCTTTTTAGTCACCAATACATCCTGAGGTTTGTTCGACTGATCCCCGGCCGTCAGGCCCATTTCTTGATCGACCACTCGAGGGTTTGCACTAGGCCCTTGTTTGGCCATTGCTGAGTTAAAAGATGTACAAAGAACCATGACCATTAAAATTGACCAAAGTTTCATTTTTTCCTCCTAATAAATAATCCAAGCGCTACACTATTTTTTAGGTCTGCCTTTGATTTAAAGAGCAAAGCATGTGCCGGCCTTAAAAATACTTGAGCACGCCGAAGCTTTTAACTTCGGCGTTTGAAAATGATTAGATAGCAACTGGGAAACTTACACTAAGAACCATTGATTCATTGTTGAGTTCAACATCGCCTCGTGTAGTGTTTGGAGTGAAGACTCCAACTTCTTGTAAAACAGTGTCGTCATACTTCATATTTTGGTACTCGACGTTCAAGCTGGCAAAACCAAGCTTTACCCCGGCACCTACGCGGTAACCCTGCCCGCTTTTAAATTTAGCATCAACACCTTCATCCTTATCCGGATCAACTTCACCGGCAACAATCCATCCGGCCCACACGCGAAGAGCGATGGCCGTTGGCATTTGGATTCCGACAACTGGACCCACGTTCCATGATTTTGCATCAGTGTCCATTTTAATTTTATTGTCCTTAAATTTAGGCATCGAATAACGCCCGTCTACTCCTAAGAAAATAGAGTTGTAGACGTGCCCACCAAATCTTAAACCGACACCGAAACCATCAAGCTCAGTATCTGCATTGCTAAATGGAGATGGAAAATCGACATCCCCTCTTCCTCTTTCCCATGTCAGCATAGGTTCAACAAAAAGACCTCCTCCATTATTTTCTTGCGCGTAAGTGATGCTCGAGAAGGCAATAAGCGACACTAGAAAAAGAAACTTTTTCATTATAAAAATCCTCCGTAATATATAAATGCTTTTTAAATTATTTTTTAATCAACTGCATCTTCGATTTTATCGCCTGCATTCTGAGCTGCATGCTTCATCTTTTGGCCCATACACTTCATTTTTCCATCGACCATTTCACAAGTTTCGTCCTTAGCCTTTCTCACTGCTTTTTTAGCAGCTCGTTTTGTATCATTGCCCAATTCTTCAGCTTTTTCTTTAACTGTCTCATCTTTTCCAAGGGCATGAGCATAATTTGAAGTGAAACCACCAACTAGAGTGATTGTAACTAGAACTAAAAGACTTTTTCTCATTTGCATAATCTCTCCTTTTATTTCGATATGCAGGTTAATAAAGGAAACTTAGTGAATATCTTTATGACGTTTTCTTTCAATCTCTGCACTGCCAATAAAAGTCATTAGTGCGAAGATAAAGAAAACTGATAAAATCATTTCGCCCATATCCGTTGAAAGGCCTAAAACCCCAAAAGTCCCTAGCAACATTGCAAGTATGCCAAGAATAAAAAATGTAATCGCCGCCTTTAACATGTCTCACTCCTTATTCCATATAAAAGTTTGTTAAGAAAACTTCACAAAGTTGTATAAGCAGTTTGTGTGCCAAATATTTCATAGCAATTTTATGGAGCTTCTTAAGATAGTGAGGATTTTTTCTACAAACACGCGGGGAAAAAAGTTCTCTGTGGATTTTTGCCAGTACCAAAAAAGGAAATGCATATAATGATGTAAATTGATCACCAAAAAACTTACTTTTCACGTCCCATATTTCCCAATTCTCTTACACTATTTGCCCCAATTCTTTTTACAACAAGCTTCAAGTTGCCAAAATTTAAAGTAATTTTTTGCTGGCATAAATCTTGGAATAGATTATTTCGAGAAATTGGTTCTAGTATTTTCAAGGAGAAGAAAATGAACACAGATATGATCCAAGGATCACTAAAAGATCTTAAAGGTGACCTAAAACAAACTTGGTCAAAATTAACAGATGATGACCTGACTTATCTTGATGGCGGCGTTGATCAGCTTGTCGGTAAAATTCAAAAGGCCTATGGCTTCACCAAAGAGCGCGCTACCGAAGAATTCGATAAATTCAAATCAAAACATGCTGATTACTTTCGCGATACGGCTCGCGATCTTACTAACACCAAGGAGAAATATATGGCAACAGCTTCACAATTAAATGGTCAATACGATGCTAATAAAATCAAAGCCAGAGCTAGTCACATGATTGAAGACGATATCATTGAGCCAGGAAAAGAATATCTTCAAAGAGCAAGAGACCTGAGCGCTCAAGTTGTCGACAGAACAACTGGATTAGTAAAAGATAACCCAGGTTATGCCATTCTTGGGGCTGCGACAGTAGGCTTCCTTGCCGGAGCTTATTTTTTCCCTGTCTCTTATACACATCTCCGAGCCCACGAGACGCTCAGTTAT
>CAXHHE010000307.1:0-4478 GCA_964016365.1 uncultured Bacteriovorax sp.
GAGATAACTGAGCGTCTCGTGGGCTCGGAGATGTGTATAAGAGACAGGAGTAGTCTCTCGATAACTTTTATGGCCGCACGATTCTGTCTGAGTTTATGGCAATCTTCTGGATCATGACATAAACGATTTTCTTTTAAAAGATCTAGCATAGGTAAATGTCCACCTTCTAAAAGAATAAGGGCCTGTTTTTGTCCCTTTGCCACTTTATTAAAATGGGTGAGGCCTTGATAGAGAGGAGTCGCGCCATCAGTCTCGCCCAGAAGGTAGGTGACTGGCACGAGCACAGGATACTTTTGGGCATCGTAGATACGATTGTTATTGTGCGAAATGTTTAAAGGTGCGCAGAAGTTACGTTCATCGTCGTTGATGAGATTACTGATGAGCGTTTCACCTGAAAATTCTGAGACCATTGATAATGTTGTGTCGGCCATGCTCATTTCCTGGCAGCCAATCATGCCCATCGTGACATCGCCAAAGCTAAACTCTTCTTCCGGTTTTTCGGGGTTGCCGTAAAAGCTTTGAATAAAGCCGCTGAAGCTTTCTTCATCCATCAAAAGAACCTGCTCTAAAAAACTTTGATATGATCTCAAACCGTTGTTGAGATACATCATCATGTTGGCCACTTTTGAAAACCAGGTTGCAGGAATTCCTGGAGTGTTTGAGAGCTTAAGGATTTTATTCTTCATTTCCGCCGGCAATTGATTGAAGAAATCTTGAATGCGTGTGAGCTTCTTAGGATCGCGCCAAAGGGTCTTGTCGGCCTTATAGACAACGCCTTCTAAAACCAGCGACTTCACCAGCTCTGGATAAAAAGATGCAAAAACAGTGGCGGCCACTGTGCCATAGGAATGCCCGTAGGCCGAGACTTGCGAGAGACCATAGGCATGTGCAACGAGGGCCGCGTCTCTAGCGGTATTTTCAGTGCTGTAAAAGGCCGGATCAAAAAACAATGCTTCACTAAGAGGTCTTGAACAAGAGATTCCTCGTTGCTCGAAAAAGATAACGTTGTAGTGCTCAAGAGAGAATTCACTCGAGCGCGAAGACACTCCAGGACCACCGGTGAAAAAAATCACAGAAGGTTGTTTTGGGTTAAAGGCCTTTTTTAGGTAAGAGTAAATCTGAGTTTTCCCGGCAAGCGGGTTTTGGTAATTAACTGGAACAAAGACGTAACGGAAATGCTCTCCAGATCTCTCTTGTGCATGTTCCTGGCAAACTTCCTCTCCATTTTTATAAACAGGATTCAGGGTGAAACCAAAGGTTTTACCGGCCAGGAGAAATGAGGCTAGAGTGAAAGCTAGGAGTTTCATAAGTCTCTTTTAGAGACTTTCAGGAGAGAATGCCAGATTTTTGAAAAAATTACTGCCTTTTAGCGGCAATATTCCTCTCTAAATTGCGTCTGGATATCAACGGCGTCCCATTCTAAACTCTCGTCGTTTAAATCCCAGTTCAGGTACTTAACCTGGACGTAGTGAACTAGTTCGTGGACGACAGAATCGTCCATGCAGCGTTTGTTAGATTCGTAGTAATCGGCCTCATCCATAATGTAGATTTCATTGTTATCTACGGCGAAGGCATTGGTGATTAAATGAGGTCTAAACCCCCATTGTTTTTCAATCGCATCTTGAAATTGCTTCAGCGGAGTTCTGCTAGAATAGTAAAATTTAGGAAAAGGAATCGAATCTTTTTTAGTCTGATGTTTTTTTTCCAGAACTTTTTCAAAGAGAAACTCCACCGGGTATTTCAGTGTGGCCTCTTTGGCAAAACTTGTTTGAGTCGTTAAAAGAGCGGCGATTAAAAATAGTGTTTTCATGGGAGAAATTCTAGGAAGGAAGAAAGGCTTTATCAAGAAAGAACTGGCCTCTTTCGAGGCCAGTAATGAAATTACTTAGACTTGTGTGTGTAAGACCCATCCCAATTTGGTGGAGGAGGCACTTCTTTATAGTCTTCGCACATGTGCATCATGCGCTCGAAGCTCTTATCCTCAGGGAATTTCACATGTAGTGATTTAAAGATTTCGAAGGCCTCGGCAAACCTTTGCCCCAAGTACATCTGGAAAGCTTCTTCATAGTGGGCCAGGGCCGCTGTCTCATTAATCAAGTGATGGCCAGGATGAAGGACTTCGTAAATCGTAACGGCATTTTCTTTCCCTTTAACTTTTACTTTATCCAGCGTTCTGAAAACGAACTCTTTTTGTAGTTCTGGTGCAATAGCATTTTTAGTGTATTCAGAGATATTTAATTGCACACCATAGAACTTACAAAGAGACTCAAGACGAGCACCCAGGTTCATGTTATCCCCAAGTGCGGTGTAGGAGAAAATCTGATTCGAACCCATGTTCCCAACAGAACACTCACCAGTGTTAAGACCGATTCCGTGTTTAAAAAGAGGGAAGCCTTCGCGCTCAAATTCGGCGTTGATCGGTGGAAGTCTTTCAATCATTTGCACAGCACCTTTAACCGCCCAGTAAGCATGATTTTCTAAATCAACCGGTGCTCCCCAGTAAGCAACCATGGCATCACCGATATACTTATCCAGTGTTCCCTGGTGCTCAAAGAGCGTGTCAGTCATCATGGTCATGTATTTATTTAAACAGTGAGTAAGCTGCTCGGGTGTGAGCTTTTCAGAAATCGAAGTAAAGTCGCGCACGTCAGAGAAAAACACCGTAATCACTTTCTTTTCTCCTCCTAAGCGAACCTTTTCCGGGTTCTTTAGAAGGTCGTTAACGATACTAGGAGCAAGGTAGCGCGAGAATGTTCCTTTGATTTTTTTCTTTTCTTTATTTGATTGATAAAAATGCAGGAAGGTTGACCAGGAGTAACAACTTAAAACCGAGAAGAGACAGAAAAAGAGCCTATTGTTATAACCTTTAGGAATAAAGTAATACGAGTCTAAGTAGAAAAGTCCACCCATGATGGCAAAGACGGCCACAAAGTCTACAATCGCGTTTCCAAAGAGCATCACACTGACGATCAGGGCACTTCCACCTAAAAGCATGATCCAGGAAATTTTCGTCGACTCAAGTTCTGAGACCATGAACTTTCCTTCCAGCATCATATGCACCATGTTCATGTGAAAAACGATTCCGGGAAGAATCGGGTCAACGGGAGTGTTACGTAAATCGTTTGCTCCAAACGCAGTTGATCCAACGAAGACCAGTTTGTCTTTAAAGATTCGCTGCATTTCAGGGTCATTGTCTTTGGCCTGGAAAATATCCCAGATACCGACAGTCGGGAAGTGATCAAGACCACCAAACCATCTCACTTTGGCTTCACCATTGTAATTAACGTAAAGATTGCCTTTTTTTGTTTGAATGTAGGCCGTTTCAGTTGAAGGGATATTAACGACAGTGTGATCACCGCTAAAAAATTCGTAGGCCTGCATAGAAAAAGAAGGGAAGTACATTCCTCCTACGTTGGCAATAATCGGGTAGTGACGGAAAACCCCGTCAGCGTCAGCTTCGGCCTCAATGTGTGAAATACCTGTCTCTGAGTTGGCCAGGATATCAATTGGAAAAACTTTTTTCTCAATCAAAAACTCTCTTAAGTTGCTTCCTTCTGCTTGTCTGGCATCCATGATGAAGTTGAGAAGCTGATCAGGAGCTTCTTTAAAAAAAGTTTCCTGGTCAATCTCATCCGATTCTTTTTTTACAACCGAATAGGGAAGAATAATTTTTTTCGTCGGGTCTGATTGAAAATTTTTAAATGAGGCACCTAAAAGGTTATCAGGTGATTCAGCATTACACGCGAGTTCTGGTTCAGAGAAAAAAATGTCGAAGGCGACAACTTTCGCACCGTAGTTGTTAAGCTTATTCACCAGGTTTGCAATGTGCGTGCGAGTCCACGGCCAGCGTCCGATTTTTGTGAGTGATTTATCATCAATGGCCGCGAGGACCAGGCGGTCATCTTTTTTGTCGCGGTCAATTGTCAGTCTCATACGTAAGTCGTAAAAACGGTCTTCGAAAAATGAAGCGTAGTTATAAATAAAAGACTGGTTGGTGTACGAGTTTAAATCTCTGGCGCTGGTGGAAAGGAAAATACTCCCGGCACAGAAAGTAATGATCGCAGTAATCCCCAGGTACTGGAAAATCCTAAAAAGCATGAGAGCTCCTCATATTAAAAGCTAAAGCGGTATTCAGTCGTAAAAACGTGTTTGCTGTATGAGTAGTTAGTGTCATCCGACTTATTTTTTGTGAAGTCGTAGTTGATACTAATGCGGCTGCTGGCGCTCAACTCACGGGCAAGATCCACAGAAGGGTTGAACGTTAATTCAGTTCCGCGTGTGGCCTTTTGTTCTTTGGTGTCAGTTATGGTTGTGGCCATCGCTAATCCCAGAGTGTACTGAGGCATGATTTCCGGAATGATATAGTCAAAGCGCAGAAGATAAGTGTCAGTATTGGTGCTGCTGTTGTTATAGTTGTCGATAAAACTTGCATCAAAAAGTGCGATCAACAGGTGATGAGTTGAAAAAAAGAAAGTTTG
>CAXHHE010000308.1:0-4478 GCA_964016365.1 uncultured Bacteriovorax sp.
AGCCGTTTTACCAATCAAATAAGTGAAAGTGACTACGAGAAGAATGATAAATACGCCGTGGATTTTTCCACGAGTGTAAGGAGAGAAAAGTTTTAAAATGAAATCATTCCAGCTGAACTTATCGATGCTTTTCATTGGAGAAGCACCAGAGAATCTCTCTCTGATTCGCTCGCCACTTCCGGCACCAAACTTAGGGAATTTAAACTTAAAGCGGCCGACAGACTCCGGCTTTTCAGGCGGGTCCATTTCCATTTCTTCAAAGCTCATATTGTGATCAGTTTTATCTGACTCACTATAGTCATTCACCAGGTGCTGGTTTTCCTCTCTAAATTTATTGAGGTTGTAACTGCTGAGAGTTTTTTCTGCAAAAACTTCAGGGTTTTCATCGGTATAGGACTCGTCAGCAGAGATCGCTTCGGATTCTTGTCCGTCTCTGCGCATCTCTGTGAATTGAACAGGAGATTCGTCGTCTTCCTGACTGTACTCGGTGTCTGTTTGATCCGTTTCTTCTTCAAGAAACTCTTCCTGATCTTGTTTAGACTTTTTGAAGCGATCTAAGAACTTAAAATTGAAATTAAATTTTTTCATATTTGTTTTAACATCATGTTAATTTTGAACAACATTAATAAAGCTTTCAAATCACCATCCATGGTGGATCAAATTTATAGTTATTCTTCTATTCTAAGAAGTTAGAAGACTTGTAGCAATAAGATTTTTTTGTACCCGAGCAAACAGATTGGTCTTTGTTTTCATTTCTCTTTTTGGAAAGATTGAGTATCCTAGTAAATGTATTAAATTCAACATCTCAATCATAAAAGGTGATCAAAAATGGCAAGTAATTCGAACGGACAATTAGAATCGGTAGTAGGGTCTCTCTTTTTCGGTGAAATCAACGAAAACCTGGTTTTTCCTTTTCCACACTTTTCAGACTCACAAGTTGAAATGGCCAAGGAAATGACGGCAGCAGTTGATGCTTTCGCAAAAGACAATATCAATGGTGAGAAGTTTGATAAAGAAGCTCACCTTCCAAAAGAAGTGATTCAAGGACTCGCTGAAATGGGCCTTTTAGGTCTGGGAGTTCCTGAGGATTTAGGTGGTCTAGGGCTTGATTACTCACTTTACTGTCGCGTGTTTGCTCAAGTAGCAAGCCATGATGGGTCAGTGGCAACGATGATCGGAGCTCACCAGTCGATTGGTTACCGTGCTCTTTTAAATGAAGGGACACCCGAGCAAAAGAAGAAGTGGCTTCCTCGCCTGGCAAGTGGTGAAGTGATCGCTGCTTTCTGTTTAACTGAGCCAGGTTCTGGGTCAGATGCATACTCAATTAAAACAAAAGCTGTTGATAATAAGGATGGAACATACACTATTACCGGACAAAAACTTTGGATTACTAACGGTGGTCTGGCAGGTTTTTACTCAGTTTTCTGTAAAACAGAGCATGTGGTTGACGGTAAGACAGTGGAAAAAATTTCCTGCTTCATCGTAGAAGGTGGATCTCCAGGGCTTTCTTTTGGTGAAAAAGAAAACAAAATGGGGATTCGTGCAAGCGAAACGCGCGCTGTTTATTTTGATAAAGTTATCGTTCCAAAAGAAAATATTCTTGGAGAGCTTGGAAAAGGTTTCAAGATTGCGATGAACGTTCTGAACTCGGGAAGACTTTCTCTGGGAGCAGGATGTGTGTCTGGAATGAAAATGATTCTTGAAATGGCCACAGCTCACGCAACAAACAGAAAACAATTCGACCGTCCAATTGCAGAGTTTGGATTAATTCAAGATAAGCTGACAAAAATGGCGGCGATGACTTATGCAGCTGAGAGCATGGTTTACCTGACGACAGGGAACATGATCAAAGGCATGAATGATTACTACATGGAGACAGCAGTTTGTAAGATCTACGGCTCAGAGTCTCTATGGGCAACAATCGATATGGCAATGCAAATTGCGGCCGGTAACGGTTATATGAAAGAGTACCCTTACGAAAGATTAATGAGAGACGTTCGTATCAACATGATCTTCGAAGGAACTAACGAAATTCTTCGCGCACTTCTTGCTCTATCAGGAGTGAGAGGTCCATCTGAAGAAATGAAAGAGCTTGGAAAAGTCACAGACGTTTCAAAGGCCCTTCAAGATCCAATTAAGTCTCTTGGTGTATTTACAAAATTCGCCAGAAAGAGAATGTCTCATATGATGGGATCAAAGGCTCTTACAAAAGCTCACCCAGAACTAAAAGAGCAGGCAGAGAAGTTCTCTTCTATGCTTGGTCGATTTGCCATTGCCGTAGAAGACACGCTGATCAAGTATGGGAAAAACATCATTGATAATGAACTTCCACAAGGTCGACTTGCAGATATGGTTATCGACCTTTATATCATTCTTGCCTGTATTTCGAGAACGACAGCTATTCTTAACAGCTCAAAAGCAACTCAAGAGCAAAAAGACTACGTACTTCGTTTAACAAAATACATCTGTAATGAATCAGGAAGAAAAATTAAGAGAAACTTGAAAGCAATGTCAAAAAACAATGACAAAAACGTTATCAAGATTTCTGAAACAGTTGTAAAAAATGGTGGATACGGGTTTGACATCATCGACTTCTAAGTCCCTTTACTTGGCACTCCTGGGGGTTTTACTCTCAGGGTGTGCCGAGAAAAAGATTCAGCCTATAAAGGATCTCGGCGGCCCTCGTGAGCAGTCGATTCCTTACGATATTGCCCCTGAGAGATCAGGCGGAATTTTTGTCGATAAGACTGAAGAGTATGGACTTAAAGATGTTTCAGCAGTTCATCTTTATGCTGTTGATGTCAACAATGACGGGGCCACTGACCTGGTGATCCTGGATGATTTTTACGCTTCTCCAAAATTTTATTATTTCAATAAAAAAGAAAAAAAATTCAAATTAGGGGAAAACCCTTTTAATGAAATAGTGCGTGCCAGTTACCTCAACTTTGTCGACCTGGACCACGATGGTGTTTATGATGTCATCGTTGGAAATCTCAACCAAAGAAGTGAGATGACCCAATATCCTGGGCGAGTTTACAAAGGCATCGTAGAAAACGGGAAGCTTCGCTACCAGGCCAAGTCATCTCTGCCAACAGGAGTTCTTCCAACGGCGAGTATTGTGCCGCTAGATTTCAACCTTGATGGTGAAATTGATCTTTACCTGGCCAATTGGTTTTCACAAAAAGACAACAACCCAAAACCTGTGACAGATTATCTGCTGCAAGGAAAAGGGTTTGAGTTCACCGATGTTGGAAGCCAGTTAAGAGGCGAGTACGATTATAATAAATCGGACAAGATTTACCCGAATGCCACACCAACTTTTGGGGCAAGTGTGTGCGACGTGGATAAAAATGGTCTTCCCGACATTATGACCAGTAATTCAAACGGCTATTACAATAAGCTTTGGCTTAATATCGACGGGAAAAATTTCGTCAATTACGGAATGGAGTCAGGCTATGCGGCCGACAATGAAGGCTCTGCTGATCAAAAAGGCGGAGGAAATTCATTTTTCAGTTTATGTGGCGATTACAATAATGACGGTATTGTAGATATTGTAGTTGGAAACCTGGCCCGCGACAGCGACCCTGAGTCCCGCGACAAGTCAGCGGTACTGACTGGTTCAGTAAAAACTTTTCCACCAAAATTTATCCGCTCGGAATTTTTCCTTCAGGATAAGCAAGAAAATTGGTCAGAGGGAGATAGAAGAGGAGCATGGATAGATTATAACCTTGATGGTTTAAATGATCTTTTAATCGCCAACTCAGGTTTTCCTCCTTCTTCGCGACTGGTCTTCTTTGAGCAGGAGCCAGACCACGCTTACGACGATAAAGCAAAAGAGCTGGGGATCAATCTGATGAACCCATCGGGGATTGTGACGATCGATTTAAATGGTGATGGTGTGATGGATTTTATTTCGGGGCAAAGTAAAGTGCGCGCCGGTGATATCAACACTCGCCTTTATGTTTTTGAAAACCAAACAAAACGTGAAGGGAAGGGTTCAATGCGTTTTCACCTTCAAGGAAAAAAGAGTAACTTCCATGGCATCTCTTCAACGCTGACATTCTCAACAACAAAAAATAAATATTTCGGTGAGGCCAATTACGCCTATGGTTCACTTCCTTCGCAAAACGAAGAAGGTGTTTATTTTGCTTTCGGGCATGAAACCCCTAAGGAAGTTGAAGTCAGATGGAGTATTGGTAGCGAAGACCGCTTAGGTCGTGTGGCACCGTTGGTGAGAAAATATAACCTACAGAAATTATCAGGAAAAGGTAAGCATTTGGAATTAAATCTCTGCGAAGATGGAAGAGTGCTGCCAAGATCAAAAAATTGTTATTAAAACTCTAAGAGCAATTCTCCGATGAAGTAGGTATGAAAAAACTAATACCTCTAGTCGTTCTCTTTACCTTTTTTAGCTGCTCACAGGCACCTCTTCATCTGTCTCTTATACACATCTGACGCTGCCGACGAAGGCTTCTGTG
>CAXHHE010000309.1:0-4447 GCA_964016365.1 uncultured Bacteriovorax sp.
AGGATACTCTTTAATTAACTGAACAACTCCACAGAAAGAAACGACAGCTGCCTGGTATTTTTTAGAATCCTGCTCCTGCGTTCCTTTTTCAAAGTTCTTGGTGATTTCATCATCCAGTCTTTGTTTTGCTTTTGAAAGATAGAAACTCGCCTGTCCGTTCCCCGGACTTAAAAGAAGAGCAAGTCTAAATTCTTCCATCGCTCTAAAATAATTCCCTTCCCTGAATTCTCTTCTTCCACTATGGATCAAGGCTTCCAGTTTTTTCCTTGTATCCGGATCATCTTTACTGGCCTTAGGGGCCATTGTTTCATTAAAAATATCCGCATCCGGGCTTTTGTCCGTTTTGATCACACCTTTTGGTGTATTAGGAGTATCGTTTCCACCAAAGAGAACAAAGGCCAATGCAAGTAAAACAATTCCAATAACCATGAAACGGGTCTTGCTATTTACTTTCGTATCAGCAACCTTTTCCGTTTTAAATTCCTCTTCAAAATTACCTTTGGCATTTCTCGCAGGTACTTTAACCTTCACACCTTTTTTAATTTCTTTAGCAATCGGTGAATCAGGTGTTGCTTCTGCCAGGATCATTTCTGCAGACTGACTGACAACAAAGATGTTGTATCTAAAAACAGTCTGCCCAATAACGACCTTCTCACCATCTACGAGCTTTTTTTGCTTAACCTTAGCATCGTTGACGATAACTCCGTTCTGCGCTCCTAAATCAGTAATCGTATAAGCGCCATCGGCCAGCGCAAGCTCAGCGTGCTCTCTGGAAATTTTTGTATCAACAATCTGGATATCAGCATTGTCACCGCGACCAATGATAATCCTCTTTCCTGTCAGGAAATAAGCATTACCCTTATTCGGTCCTGTCATACAGAGCAAACGGTGATGTGTCCCGACATCGCCAGGTGCTTTAAGCTCTGTTGTGATCTTAACATTTGCTGCCATTAATTATCCAAAACAAAGGCAATATAAAAGCCTTTAGCAAATCCATCTTTCCCCATCAACGAATTCACATAAATGTTGTATTGCTTTCCTTGCAGTTCATAATTCCCTTCCTGCGAAAGCCCCGAATTGTTGGCCGAGTTATCACACAATTCAATCAACGTAGCTGCAAATCCACGCTCTTTAGTAATATCTAAAATGTTCATCCCTTCAGACATTGACTGCCTGATACCGCAGACATCTTCAGCAGGAGTATTGATTCTCACCAGGTTTTTGGCCGAGTTCAGGACAATGACTGGCCCCTGGGCCCCGCGCATGAATTCCAAAAGCGTATTCACGTAAGCATCGTCACTTTCTAAATCGTCAGCACTGATATCGCTTTCATCACGTTGCAATTCTCGGATACGCTGTAGTCCTGTATTGATAGCGTTTCTCACCGGATTCATTTCTTCAAAAAGAAGCTTACTCTCTACACTTCTTCTGCGCCCGCGAAGGCCTTCTTCAATTTGAATACGTAATTCTTCAATTGGTCTTAATGTTAAGTAGTAGACGACTCCGAAGAATAAAATCCCTACAAGTAGTGAGGTCACAACTGATTCAAGATAAAGTCTTGTACTCTTTGAAGCTTCTGCTGTCAGCGTTGTTGGAGCAAAACGAATCGCAATGATCCCTACCGGCTCTTGTGTTCCTGTTTTTGGATCATAAACGAAGATCTGCTTTCCAATCCCGATCTTCCCGCCTTCAAGTGGAAGGATTCTCGCATCCTTGATGTTTTTATTCTTTGGATTCGAAAACCATTCTTTAATCTGAATCGAAACTGTATCGTTAGTGTATTCATTCAAACGCGAAATAGGTCTTAGAACACGTCCATCTAAGTCGATGAGCTCATAAGACTCAACCCCGTCTTGTCCCGCACCATCCAGGAAAGATGTATCAACGCGCTCCAGGGCCTTTTGTTCAAGGGCCTTCGTGTTTGTACGGCTGATCTCATCAGCATAGTGAGTTCCACGGATACGAATCTCATTCATTAGAACGTTTTTTGAATCCTGAAGAACTGGACCAATCGTTAAAGTAATCGTGACGAGAGCAAAGGCCGCCGTCATAATTGCTAAAAGAATGCGCCATTCATATTCCTGGTTAATCCCATGGAGTAGTGGCATGAACTTATATTTGAATAACCAGAAGACTTTCCCAACTAAATTATCAGGAGGTGTTCCTCCGCCCAGAAGCTCATCTAAACTTTCTTCGCGTTCGCGCTGGACAGCGACTTTCTTCTTAACGACAACTTTCTTTTCCTGAACGAAAACCAGTTGAAGAATAGAGTTCGGTAGACCAATTTTATCGCCGCTCTTGATGCTCGCTTTTTTAACAATTCTTCCGTTTAAGAATGTACCGTTAGCACTTCCTAAATCGTTTACATAAATAACGTCATCAGCAACAGTCACACCCATGTGTTTTTTCGACACACCTTCAACAGGGAAATGAATATCGCAACCAGGATCTCTTCCCAGTACGTTTTCTCCGCTTTTTAGAACGAATTCCTGTCCTCTTAATTTTCCACCGACAACGACTAACTTATACATACTGCCTCTAGTTTTTCTCCCGGCTGAAGGCCCTTCTTCAATGTTCCTGCCTTCATCTCCAACACCTGGTAAGACCTAAAATAGATCCAGGTCATTCTCCAGGGACTTAAGTCATAAAGAACTTTTACGATATTAAAATTCTGATCAAGAAAAATAATGTCCAGCGAATAACGCATAAAAAACGTATGTATCGAATTGCATGGCCTAATCAAAAAGCCATCGCACTCCGGAAGTTCCGCAGAAAACATCAATCCTTTCAATCTCGAAAAAAAACTCTCGGCGATCATCATCTTGTTACAGATGATTTCACCTGATTTCATTTTTAGTTTATAAAATTTATCTTCCAGCCAACGCCTCCATGACAATCGGAGCGAATACAACCATCAGAACCGACGGAACAATTAAAAAGAGCATTGGAAAAAGAATTTTTGTCGCCGCAGTTGCCCCGGCCTTTTCTACTTCTGAAGATTTTTTCTGTCTGATCTCAACCGAAAGCGCCTTTAAGATAGGGCCAATTGAAGCCCCTACTGAGTCAGCAGCAATTAGAGTCGCGGCAAATGAAGAGATCTGAATCAAGTCAATCCTCCACGCCAGATTTCTTAAAGCTTCAGCACGACTTGCCCCGATTTTAATTTCTTTGATAAGAATCTCAAATTCTTCAGTCAAAGGATTGGCCTTTGCTTTCTCAATAACTTTTGTCATCGCTGCAATAAAATCCAGACCAGCTTCAACTGAAAGCGCCAGCATATCCACGCAAAATGGCATTGCACTGATAATGTCTTTTTGTCTTTGCTGAATCTTTCCCTTAATCCAGAAATCTGGATAAAAGAATCCAATAAACGCAATGACAGGAATCAAGGTTAAAGGCCACGTCTCTTCCAGGAAAGTTCTCACCACCATAAAGAGAATCGGGAAACCAAGAATTAAGAAAAGTTTAAATGCAAAAAAATCTTCCGGAGTTAGAACACTGGTTAAACCAGCTGCTGCAAGTTTTCTGCGGTATTTATCTTTGAATGTCTTTCTATTCTTCATTCCGGATACAATCGGACTGAAGTAACGTTTAAAGAAAGGACGTGAGTAACGAAGAACAACACCATGACGTGCGATATCGTCCAGCTGAGTTTTGTTATCATCTAGTTTTTCCTGGGCCTGGAACTGGTCTTCATCCTGGAAAATAGTTTTTGCGATTAAGAAAACAGCAAGTCCAATCAAAGCAAGAGCTGCATAATAAAGAAGAACCGCTCCCTCATATTCAAGTTTTCCGCTCAATTCTTTACAGGCGATTTTCTCCCCACCACCACAAGCGCGCTGAAGAGCATCTTTTGCTTTTGTCTGGCTGATTTTTTCCTGATTTTCCGGAACGAGTTTCGCTGTTAATTGCTTGAGCTTTGCCATCTCTTCATCAGAGATTTCGTTATCAAAATTCTCGAGCTTAATTTTTTTGCGTTTCTCTTTTAGCTGATTGATTTCTTCGCGAGTCGCGCGCTCATCAATTGGATCGAGACGTTTATTTTGAAGATACCAATGCGCGACTTGATAGCAATTTGCAAACTGCTCTTTTTCACACGACTCATTATAAAGCTCAAATTTTTGATCTTGTGTAAGGTCGCTAAATTCAATCGCCTTCAAATTGCCTGAACTAAATATGAACAGAAAAATTGAAAGTCCTATCAGGGCCCTGGTCATTCTATCTCCATCATAAGTTAATGATATCAGATAAAACAAAATCCTGAGCGATGCATTGGTGATGTGGAAATATTGTCCGGTAGTAACAGAGCCTTAAGCTCTGTTACTCTTTTCTGCGATTTTCTTTTTTAGGTCTTCAACAAAAAGCTGGTTTTGTTTGCGGCTGAATTTTTTCTCTAAATCTGGAACATAGATAGGCTTATACTCTGTAAAGTAATCTTTTTTAGCTT
>CAXHHE010000310.1:0-4444 GCA_964016365.1 uncultured Bacteriovorax sp.
CTTGATGAGCGCCCTGCGACTGTTGGTGAATACAACAGTCCAGGTAAAAAAGGACTGGAGAGTTTTGACCCAAAAGAAGCCACAGAGCTTTTAATGGAAATCTCAAAGACGATGAAAGTGCACGATCACATCATCAATAGAAGTGCTTATATGCAAGTCAGTGACATGCAAACTCACTTTGTGGCAACTAATGGCGCGGACATTAAGCAAAACATCAACCGCTCAGCGGTAGCGATGAGTGCTGTGGCCTCAAGCGAGCTAGGAAACCAGAGAAGAAGTTTTGGTGATGACCAAAGCACTCAGCTGGGAATGGAAAACTGGAACAAAGAAAGACTTCTCACTCATGCAAAGAGAATTGCAGACGAAGCCCTCGAGCTTCTTAATGCAGAAGAGTGTCCAACTGAGACGATGGACCTGCTTTTAGCTCCAGATCAACTCTACCTTCAGATCCATGAAAGTATTGGTCACCCGTTAGAGCTTGACCGCATCCTGGGGGATGAAAGAAATTACGCTGGATGGAGTTTTGTAAAACCTGCTGACTTCGGAACATTAAAATACGGCTCACCTTTAATGAACGTGACTTTTGATCCAACAGTTCACGGGCAATTTGCAAGTTACTTTGCTGACGATATCGGAAACAAAGCGACTCGCGAATTCCTGATTAAAGATGGAGTTCTTTTAAGAGGACTAGGAAGTTTAGAATCTCAAAAGAGATTGAATCTTCCAGGTGTAGCAAGTCAGAGAGCAACATCATGGAATAGAGCGCCGATTGACCGTATGGCCAACGTTAACCTTGAGCCGGGAACATCGTCACTTGAAGAGATGATTAAGTCTGTGAAGCGTGGGATTTTCATGCAAACAAACAGATCGTGGTCTATTGATGACTACCGCAATAAATTTCAGTTTGGTTGTGAGTACGGCCGTCTGATTGAAGATGGAAAACTAACAAAGCTTGTGAAGAACCCTAATTACCGCGGGATTACAGCTCCATTCTGGAACCAGCTAAAAATGGTAGGGGACAAATCAACGTTCGAAGTTGGTGGTCTTGGAAACTGTGGAAAGGGAGAACCAAATCAGGTGATCTTCGTAGGGCACGCAAGTCCAGTTTGTCTATTTACTAACATCGAAGTTTTTGGAGGAGGGAAATAATGAAAGCTCTTGAATCCTCATATTTAGAGATTTTTGCCAAACAAATTTTCAATGACCTAAAAAGTGATGAAGCCTTAACATTAAACTTCACAGGAGAAGAAACACTTTTCTCGAGACTATCAAAAGCAAAAGTGCGCCAGGTGACTAATCTTCAACAGGCCTTTATTGATTTTGTTTTTGTTAAAGGAAATAAAGTCCTGACTTTTAATATGCCTTTTAGAGCAAATGAAAGTGATGTCACTTTAGCGATTAAAAAATTAAACCAATCCCGCGAATGGATCGCGGCCCTGCCGGAAGATCCATATCTTGTGCGCCCAAAATTTTACGGAGTGACAAAAGAAGAAAACCTAAACCAACTTCCAAAAAATGAAGACATGATGGGGCAGGTTTTAGACATCGCCGGCAATGTTGACCTGGCCGGAGTTTTTTCAAGTGGAGACGTTGTCCGTGCGACCATTAACTCTGAGGGGCAATTTCACTGGTTTAAGACGAGAAACTTCTACCTGGATTACTCGCTTTATAACGACAAACAAAAAGCGGTGAAGTCGCTCTATGCTGGTTCAGAATGGGATAGCACTGAACTAAAACGAAACATTAAAGATGCTGAACATAAGCTCTCGCTAATGAACCGCGATTCAAAGAAAGTGGCACGTGGAGATTACCGCGTTTATCTTGCTCCTTCTGCTGTCAACGAACTTCTGGGGACACTTTCATGGGGAGGCGTTTCGATGTCTGCTCATCAGCAAGGAAATGGTTCTTTAAAAGATTTGTGGCAGATGAAGAAAAAGATGTCGCCTAAGTTTACTTTAAAAGAAGATTACTCTCTTGGTCTTGCTCCTCGTTTTAACGACGCTGGAGAGGTGAGCCCGGCAGAGCTGATGCTGATTGAAAAAGGTGAGTTTAAAAACTTCCTGGTTTCAACCAGAACGGCAAATGAATATAAACTTGAATCAAACTTCGCTTCTGATTGGGAGTCAATGAGATCTCCTGTTATTTCAACAGGTGATTTATCACGTGATGATATCTATAAAGAGCTGGGCACTGGTCTCTATCTTTCTGACCTTCACTATCTGAACTGGTCTGACCGCGAGACAGCTCGAGTAACCGGAATGACAAGATACGCTTGTTTCTGGGTAGAAAATGGAGAGATCGCAAGTCCGATTGAAGATTTACGCTTTGATGAAAGTTATTATTCAATGTTTGGAGACGCTCTTGAGAGAATTACGAACTTCTCTGAGATTAGTCCTTCGACAGGTTCATACTTCCAGCGCGATGTCGGCGGAACAAGAACTCCAGGGCTTCTGCTTTCAAACTTTAAATTTACTTTGTAAGGCATGAGTTTAAAAAAGTACGTCCTTGATTTTTACCTGAGCTTTTATGAGCTGATTGCTCACGAGAGAATCAAGAAAAAAGATATTTCTGAAAGATATATTCACGCACACCTGGTGTCGATGTTGACTACAGGTGTGCTTATGTGGTCGTACGCCTTCGTTGCCTGTTTTACCATTTCAACTCCTCTCCCAGGAATTGTGGGGATTATCGCCAGCTCTGTTCACCTTCTTTCTCCTTTTCTTTATTTAAAAAACAACAATTATATGTTTAACACCAACATTATGATTGGCGCAGGAATCATCCACCAAATGACTTTTGCCTATTTCACCGGTGGTTTTGACAGCAATGTTTTAATCTGGCTGGGAATCCTGCCGATGCTTGCAGGAGTGATGGCCGGAAGAAAAGGGGCGAGCCTTTGGGCAATTATCACGACATTGTCTATTGGTGTTTTCATGGTGCTAAAACTAAGCGGGCATAAATTTCCGTTTATGATTTCAGAGATGGGGCTTGTTGTTGCACAGTCCTTGATTCTTTTTGGCTGGATTTTTATTGCTTCAATCGTTATTTGGGTTCATATCTTTTTAGTGGAACAAAATGCCAGCATGCTGGAAACAGCTAAGCAGAGAACACAAAATCTGGTGAATGTATTAAGTCATGATATCTCAACTCCTCTTTCGGTTATTATCGTAAAGCTTAATCAGCTGGTGAAATCTCCTTTAAATGAAGCTCAGCTGAGCGCGACCACTAAGGCCCTGAAAGCTTCAGAGAGAGTCATGGAAATAACAGATTCGATTAAAGAGCTGCGTTTGACGGAAATGGGAAAAAAAGAAATCACTTACAGTGAAGTCATTATCCGCGAATTGATTTTAGAATTAAAAGACATTTTCTCCGAGAAGTTTGAGCATAAGAACTTAAAATTTCATTGGTCGGTCGGAAGTGAAGTGTATTCATTTTCTTCGAGTAAAAGCCTTCTTTTACATCAGATCTTAGGTAATTTACTTTCCAATGCAGTGAAGTTCTCTGAGCGAGGTAACGAAATTAGATTGCGTGTTTCACGTGTAGAAAATTTTATTCAGTTTATTATCGAAGATAGTGGTTTGGGCATTCCTTCTGATATGCGCGAGACGGTGTTTGAGGCCAGTCTTTCGCGTTCATCAATGGGAACAGATGGTGAAATCGGAACAGGTTTTGGTCTTCCGATTGTCAAAGGTTGTGTGGATAGGCTTGGAGGGAAAATTTCTTTTGAAACCCGCACGGCCAGTGAAGGTCCATCTGGCACGCGCTTTAAACTTCTTTTTCCGATTTCTTAATTATTTTCCAAGAGCACTTGGTGCTGTTGTTTTCTTCATTAGACCCACTAGTACAATAAGAGTCAGGATGTATGGCAGAGTTGCCAGAAGCTGAGAAGAAACCTGGATTTCAGGGCGTCCACCGATGTAAACCACCAGCGCCTGAGAAAACCCAAAAAATAAGCACGCAAATAAAGTTCCTACCGGATTCCATTTTCCGAAGATCATTGCCGCTAGAGCAATGAATCCTTGCCCGGAAATAAGTGTCGGGCGGAAATTGGATACGATCGCGATTGAAAGACTTCCTCCGCCGATTCCCGCAAGAAGACCAGAAGAAAGCACTCCGATGTAGCGGTAGAGAGAAACTTTAATCCCTGCTGCACCCGCGGCCTTCGGATGTTCACCTGCACTAATAAGTCTTAGTCCCAATGTCGTTTTATTAAAAATAAACCAGATGAGTGCTGTCGCTAAAAACGCCAGGTAAACTGTCGAGTATTGGCCAAAGATTACCGGAATCTTTTTTTCCAGATCAAGTGGTGGAGTCATGCTTGTTCCATCAAAGAAAATGCGGCAGAAGAAAACGGCCAGACCACTTCCTAAGAAGTTAATCGCCATTCCTGAAACAACCCTGTCTCTTATACACATCTGACGCTGCCGACGAAGGCTTCTGTGTA
>CAXHHE010000311.1:0-4346 GCA_964016365.1 uncultured Bacteriovorax sp.
CACAGAAGCCTTCGTCGGCAGCGTCAGATGTGTATAAGAGACAGCGCGAGGGTCGTAGTGTTTTTTCGATCCAACTTCTCCGTCTACTTTTAAAACTTTGTCGTAGTTCTTCAGCATGAAATCGACAACTGGTCTTGTGTAAGCGTATTGAGTGTCAGTATCGATGTTCATTTTAATCACACCGTAACCTAGAGTTTCGTGAATTTCAGAAAGCTCACTTCCAGATCCACCGTGGAAAACTAAAAAGTGTTCAGCTTCAGCACCGAAAGCTTTTTTTACAGCGTCCTGACCATCTTTTAGGATTGTCGGGCGAAGTTTTACGTTTCCTGGCTTATACACACCGTGTACGTTTCCGAAAGTTGCAGCGTACATGAATGTTCCGATAGGGCGAAGGGCCTTGGCGATTTCTACCATCTCTTCTGGAGTCGTATAAAGTTTGTCAGCTGGAGCGTGTTCATTGTTAACACCATCTTCTTCTCCACCAACAACACCAGTTTCTACTTCAAGAATAAGTTCGCTTTTTGCGAATCTCTCAAGAAGCTCTTTTGATTTTTTGATGTTTTCATTTAACGGAAGTTCCGAACCATCAAACATGTGTGAGTTAAATAAATTTGGAAGACCTTGAGCGCGTCTTTTTTCTGTTTCTGCAACCAATGGAAGCATGAAGCTATCCACATATTGAGGGTGGCAGTGGTCAGTGTGAAGAGCGATTAAAACGTTGTATTTTTCGGCCATCAGGTGGACGTGTTGAGCGATAGAAATAGCCCCTAGTGCCATATCTCCTACACCTTGCCCTGAAGCGAATTTCCCGCCTCCCGTAGACACTTGAATGATACCATCAGACTTTTTATCGGCGAAGGCCTTTAGTGCGGCATTAGCAGTAGACATAGAAGTGACGTTAATAGCTGGATATGCGTAGCCACCAGCTTTAGCTCTCTCTAGCATTTGTTTATATTGTTTAGGCGTAGCTACAGGCATGATAAAACTCCTTACACAAGACGTTATAAAAGCATTAAAAAAAGTTAGGCAAATTGTAGAATGAAATCTTTTTTGTTACTATAGAAATTCCATAATTTTTTATGACTTGAGGTATCTATGTTAAAAAAAGTAGAAAAGAAATATTCTGCGAAAAAAACACCTAAAGCTGACCTGAAAAAATGGTACGAGCTTATGACTCTAGGGCGCATGTTAGATGAGCGCGCTCCAAACTATTTAAAACAAGCAGTTGGTTGGTCTTACCACGCACCATACGCGGGACACGACGGAATCCAGCTAGCAATCGGACAAACATTCGTAAGAGGAGAAGACCATCTTTTCCCATACTACCGCGATATGCTTACGGCCGTAGCGGCAGGTATCACTGCCGAAGAAATTATCCTTAACGGGATTTCAAAAGCTACTGATCTTGCTTCTGGTGGACGTCACATGTCTAACCACTTCGCTAAACCAGAGTGGAAAATCCACAACGTTTCATCTTGTACAGGTAACCACACTCTTCACGCTGTAGGTGTTGCCCGCGCAATGAAGAGATACAAGCACAAAGGTGTAGCATTCTCTTCTCAAGGTGAATCATCTGTATCTGAAGGGTACTGTTACGAAGCCATCAACGGAGCTTCTTGTGAGAAACTTCCAGTTGTTTTCGTTTTCCAGGACAACGGATACGGGATTTCTGTTCCAAAAAGAGATCAGACGGCAAACGAAAGAGTCGCTGATAACTTCTCAGGGTTCTTAAACCTGACAATCATCCACTGTGACGGAAAAGATGTTTTCGATTCTATGTCAGCAATGGAAGAAGCAAGAAGAATCGCGATTGAAAAATGCGAGCCAGTTATCGTTCACGCAGACTGTGTTCGTATCGGAAACCACTCGAACTCTGATAAACACGAATGGTACCGTGACGAAGAAGAAAGAGCGGCAGCAAAAGCTCAGGATCCATACCTGGCGTACAGAAAAGAACTACTAAGCTCAAAAGTTTTCACTGAAGCAGAACTAAATGCTATCGATGAAGAACAAAAGAAAGTCGTTTTAGACGCTCACACAAAAGCGATGAGAGCACCAAACCCAACTCCGGAATCAATCTTCGATCACCTGTGGCCAGAGTCATACGTGTCGACAAAATACCCGGAAGGAATTCACAATGAAAAAGGCGAAGAGACTAAATTCATCGACGCTATCAACGGAACGCTAAAAGCTGAATTCCGTCACAACCCAAATACATTCATTTGGGGACAAGATATGGCCAATAAAGAAAAGGGCGGTATCTTCAACGTTTCAAAAGGTATGCAACAAGAATTCGGAATTGAGCGCGTATTCAACGGGCCAATTGCTGAAGACTTTATCTTAGGAACTGCAAACGGTTTCTCTCGTTTCAGAGACGATATCCGCGTGTGTGTTGAAGGGGCAGAGTTCGCTGACTACTTCTGGCCGGCAATGGAACAATACATTGAGATGTCTCACGATTACTGGAGATCAAACGGAGCGTTCTCTCCGAACGTTATTATCCGTCTTGCTTCTGGTGGATACATTGGTGGAGGTCTTTACCACTCACAAAACCTTGAAGGTTCTCTAGCAGCTATCCCAGGGATCAGAATTGTTGTGCCGTCATTTGCTGACGATGCAGCAGGATTACTAAGAACTGCTTTCAGATCAAAAGGGCCAACTCTATATCTTGAACCAAAGTCGCTTTATAACTCAAAACAAGCAATGACTCCGGTTCCTGAAGACTTCGAAGTTCCATTTGGAAAAGCTCGTGTAAGAAGAATCGGTTCTGACCTAACAGTTATCACTTACGGAAACACAACTCACATGTGTCTTGAAGCTGCTGAAAAACTAGCGGGTGAAGGCTACAATGTAGAAGTCGTGGATCTTCGTTCATTAATTCCTCTTGATGAAGAAGCGATTATCAATTCAATCAAGAAAACAAACCGCTGTTTAATCGTTCACGAAGATAAAGTGTTCGGTGGATTCGGAGGAGAGTTAGTAGGGATTATCAACGATAAAGCGTTTGAACACCTTGATGCGCCAGTTAAGCGCGTAGGTTCTACATTCACTCCTGTTGGATTCAACAGAATTCTTGAGCGTGCGATTCTGCCAAACACAGACCGCGTGTACCAAGGAATGCTAGAGCTACTAAAATACTAAGTTAATCAATTTCGTCGCCCTTTTGGAGATTAGTCCAGAAGGGCGATGTCAAAAACTTCCCAATCACTTTCATTTACTAATTTATGTTATCCTTTTTTAGATATTTCTTATTTACGTAAATTTCTAGATGGATATCGCTCATGAGTAAAACCCTCGTCATCTGTGATAATGAATTTTTAAGTACGTTGTACGTCATGAACCTGGAAGTGTATCTCGCTACCAAGGCCGAACTCGTCACGACGATTGAAGCGGGAATTGCCATTCATAAAGCGAAGAAAAATTTCGATCTCATTATCTCTTTGGATACGATCAATAAGCGCGATGCTTTTAAAGAAATTAATGAATACCGCGGCTCTTATGGAGTGAAGACTCCTTTTATCAGAGTTGGAGGGGATGAAGACACAGATATCGATGGTAAAACATTTGCTGTTTCTTCTCGCTACAATATCCAATCCATTCTCAAAAAATCAGCTTCTATCCTGGGAGTGACCGCCAAGCAAATGGCCGAGATGCAAATGGGGGCTTACTATCCAATTTCCATGGCGCCTGTTGAAGGACTGACAAAAGCTCCTTGTAATCTCTATCTCTCGGTTGATTCTCAATACAAGATGCTTGCTCGTCGTGACGACACGATTGATGAAAGTATTAAAAACGCCAAGGCGACAGGTGTTGATACTATTTTCGTTCGCAGCACTGACCGACTGGTCATGGTTAACAATGTCTCTTTAAAACTCATTGAGCGCATCACTGAAGCTTTAAAAAACAGCTCAGGTATGTCGACAGATAAAAAAGTAGAAGTGCTTAACGACGGGTTTGAATTTGCTGCCGCCAATTTATTCTCAACAGAAGAAATCAGGCAGGAGATGGCCGAAATCGCCACCGCTTCGGCCAAAGTTATGTCCGACGTTGTAAAAGACAACGCTCAATTAAAAGGACTGCTGGCCACAATGTTAAACAACAAAAGTGGTTATATTTTCACTCACTCGATGATCACGAGTTATGTTGCCAATCACATTATTAAAAATGTTACGTGGGGTGGAGAAGGTCAGTCAGATAAGATTAACTTTGTTCTCTTCTTCCACGATATCTATCTTTCTCCGATCTATTTAAAACACCCACAGTTAAAATTCGAAAAGGCCTTACTAGATAACCCGGCCCCTGTCTCTTATACACATCTCCGAGCCCACGAGACGCTCAGTTATCGC
>CAXHHE010000312.1:0-4335 GCA_964016365.1 uncultured Bacteriovorax sp.
TGAAATTTCAGTTCTATTGGATAACAGCATCCATAAAGTTGAAAGTATCGTTAAAAGCACTCAGGAAAAAGTAGAAGTCTTGATTAAAGAAGGAAGTGTTAAAGTTGAAACAGGAACTCGTATTGCCAAAGAATGTGGAGATGTTCTTGAGGAAATTGTCGATAGCACTGCAAAAGTGACAAAGATGACTGTAGAGATTTCAACGGCCAGTCAGGAGCAGTCAATGGGGGTTCAGGAAATCACGCGTGCAATGAATCAGCTTGATCAAGTAACCCAAACAAACACGGCGAGCTCAGAAGAAGCGGCCAGCGCAGCAGGGCAGTTATCGGCCCAGGCCACTTCGCTTAAAGGAGTTGTCGATTTATTGTTGGTGACAATTAAAGGAGGAGACTCCGCTCAGGTTGGAAGCACTATTCCTGTCAGGGCACATGTGCCGAATGTGGCCAACGTTATTAGTCCTACAAGTGTTTCGAATGTTGTGAATATTAAATCGGCACCAAAGAAAACAACACCAGCAAAGACAGTGCATACAAAGGCAGTTACTAAAACTCCACCTCCGCCTGTCTCTAAGAAAGCTGCTGGTTCTTCTATGATTCCATCTGGTAATGATCCGCGCTTTGAAGATGTTTAAAGCGCGCCCTACGACAAACCTTCTCCTCTCATCCAGGAGAAGGTTCTTTTTTAACTTTTTAGATTTTGATTTACGCGTTTGATGTCGGCCACAACCCAAAGAAGATCTCCTGCTTTTAAGATCATTCCTGAGTCTGGATTGAGAAAACGTTTACCATCTCTTTCAACACCGACAATGAGTCCTTCAATTTTTTCTCTGAGTCCACATTCGCGGATCGATTTTTCAATGTATGTTGAGTGTTTGGATAGTGTAAAGCTCTCCAGCCCATAACTTGCATGTTCTGGAACCTCTGCGTGGAAATCTTCAGCTTCAATCACTCGTTTAGCTTCGGTCAGTTCAGTGTCTGTTCCGATCAGGTAAACTTTATCAAAAGGCATAAGAAGTGTGTCTCTTCCTGGGGCCATGATTTTTCTGTGGCCTCTTTCAATTAAAGCGATAGTGACACCAAATTTTTCTTTAAGCTCTGATTCCTGGAGAGTTTTCCCAATAATAATTGAATTAGGTGAGACTACGAACTCCGACATGACTGCATCCCATGGGGCCAGTACCGGCTTCGTTTTTTGCAGGGCCAGCTCTTCACGTTCTTTTTCATTTAAATTGTACATGAAGCGCTCTTCAATAGAGCGGTAGAAAGGTTCAATGAAATTTCTAAAGACAATCGCCGCTCCTACAATAACCAGGAAAGCAAAAAGATATGAACTGTGCATTGTCGTAAAACGGCTGATGAGTCCCAACACTAAAATGATTCCCAAAATCACGCGGGTAATAGTTACACCAACCAGTAGGTTTCTTAGCTTCGCTACATCAGTTGAGCTGCTCAAAGAAGACTGGGCCGGGGCTCCGAAGATAATCGCCCATAAAAAAGGTGCGGAAAGAATAATGGCAATGATGGCCCCGATACCAGGAATATCTCGGGAGTATGTGGTTAAATCAAAAACATAATTAAGAATAATCTGCTCTGTAAAAAGAGCAATACCTACAACGATTGTCACGTTTAGAAGAATGCGAATCCCGTAGGCGCGCCAAAGCAGGCCGTAAACTCCCACTTCACTTTTGTGAGCAAAGGTCGTCTCGTAATGAGTGAGCTGGTCTTTAAGTCCTTGAGGCAAGCGTGCGCTGATCATTTCATAAAGAGCATTTGAATTCTTGATTAAGTAGGGGGTCGTAAATGTGGTAATCGCTGAAACGGCGACAGCAATAGGGTAAAGAAATTCGCTGGTCACTTTGAGAGTCAGACCCAGAGTCGCAATGATGAAAGAAAATTCCCCGATCTGCGCTAAGCTGAGACCGGCATGCATTGAAGTCTTAAGCGACTGCCCTGAAAGAAGTGCGCCTACTGTTGTACTTAAAATTTTTCCGACGATCGTGACAACTGTGATTAGTAAAATGATATCCGCATATTGATAGAGAGAGTTCGGGTTGATCATCATTCCGACTGAAACGAAGAAGACGGCGGAAAAGAGATCTTTGATTGGGTTAATCAAATGTTCAATATTTTTTCCTTCTTTAGTCTCCGCTAAAATTGACCCCATGATAAAGGCCCCAAGAGGAGCAGAGAAGCCCACGTTCGTCGCTACGATAACCATCGTTAAGCAAAGTGCCAGAGCAAGAACGACTGTTGTTTCCGGAGTTAAGAGTTTTCTAATGGCATTGAGTAGATTCGGGATAACGTAAATCCCGACCAGGAACCATAATGTTAAAAAGAAGCCGAGTTTAAAAGTGGCCGTGGCAAGTTCTGAGCCTGAGAGTGTGTTAGAGACGGCGACCGTAGTAAGTAAAACGAGAAGTAAAATTGCAATCAAGTCTTCTACAATGAGAATTCCAAAAACCAGGGAGACGAATTTTTTTCCTTTAAGCCCCAGTTCATCAAAGGCACGCACGATAATGGTTGTTGAAGAGATTGAAAGAACTCCACCAAGGTAGAGACTGTCGATACTGTTCCAGCCGATCATCTTCCCGGTTAAAAAACCAATCCCCAACATAAAGACTGCTTCAACAAAAGCGGTGATCCCGGCACTCTTTCCCACGCGCGAGAGTTTTTTAAAGCTGAATTCAAGCCCCAAACCAAAGAGCAGGAAGATAACCCCGATTTCGGCCCAGATGTGGACTGATTGAGTGTCCTGAACATGGATAAAGAAGGGGAAGTTCGGTCCCAGAAAAAAGCCGGCGATTAAATACCCCAGAACAACTGGTTGGCGGAGGCGTTTAAATAATAGGGTAACGAATGCAGCAGTAATGAGGATAAAACCGAGGTCGCGAATCAGATCAGGTAAGTGGGCCATAGGTGTCTTGGTTAAAGATGAATAATAACGAAAATTCTCAATAAAAACGCTACATGAGACAGGCGTTTTTTTCAATACCTAGTGAGTTGAAAAAGAGGATGTTAAATGCGTCAGAAGAAAAGCTGATGAAGATAAGAAAAATCTTATCCTCATCAGCGATGTAGGTATTATCTTTGTGGGCAACGTCCCTGAGCTTTACAGTCCAGTAGTCGGCCTCTTAGTTCCATCAATTCTTTGAAGTTCAGGCTTAGTTCAAAATCAAAGCCCTGATTTAATCCACCGGCCTGAGAAATAGTGAAGAATTTCTGAATATGTTTAAATTGATCTTTTGAGTAGCGCTTTCCATCTTTGTCTTCGATGATGATGCTGCGGTTAAGGTAGGTTAAAAAACGCATGCGTTGTTCTTTGGCCTTTTTTAGAGCACCACTAAAACTCTTCCAGCACTTCACTTCCGCCACTGCTTCAACTTGATTTGTGTTTTTATCGATGACCACAACATCGAGTTCACCGATTGTTGTTTTTTTGTCGTCGTAGCGAATGCTGTTGATGATGTCATAGTTGGCAGAAGGGTAGATTGATTCTACTTCTCTGACTGCCACTCGCTCACAGACCATCCCTTGAGGTTCAAAATCCACCTTGTCGCGAGCAAGAATATTATAGTATTCCACAACGCCTTTTGAGACAACCGGAGTCTTCGCCTGAAGCTGTGAAGTTAATAAAAGAGCACAAAGAAGTGTAGATTTAATTAAGATTTTCATAGGTTAGGCTTCTAGCGAAATTACATACTGCTTGGCAATTAAATTCTTTTCCATTAATAGAAATCTAACATGTTAATGACAATTTTATTGGCCTTTTATTTAGTTCAAGGAAATGCTCAGGACGTAGGTGTTCCTGCGATGGATATTAGAAATATTCACGGTAAATACGCGCGCACTCCAGTGGCGAATCTTACTGACTTTAGAAATAAAGTGATCGGGTTGATCTATGATGAAAAGACCAAGGCCACTTGCACGGGAGTCTTAATTGGCCCTCGCCACGTGCTCACGGCCGCTCATTGTGTTTATAATTTTAAAACAAAAGAGTGGAGTGAAGGATTTCTTTTTACAGCAGGAAAACTTTCTAAAAGTGACCTTGGTCTTGGCTCATCAACTTACCAGCGTTTTTTTGTTCAAAAAGAATATATTGAAACAATGAAAGAAGAATTCGACTTTGCCCTTGTTGAATTAGAAGAAAGTCTGGGCGATAAAATTGGCTGGGCCGGTTTTAGGTCACTGACTAAAGAAGAGATGACTGAAGGAAAAAGTGCCGCGATAACTTTTGCTGGTTATCCGGGAGATAAAGATTTTGGCACTCAGTGGAGTGTGACTTGTCCGGGAGCTGTCTCTTATACACATCTGACGCTGCCGACGAAGGCTTCTGTGT
>CAXHHE010000313.1:0-4330 GCA_964016365.1 uncultured Bacteriovorax sp.
TTCGTCGGCAGCGTCAGATGTGTATAAGAGACAGGAATAAAATCCCTCCATCGGCCAGCTCCATTAATCCTTTCTTTGTTTTGATCGCACCGGTAAAAGCGCCTTTTTCATGTCCAAAAAGTTCTGACTCAATCAAGCTTTCTGAAATTTCTGAACAGTTTAAATGAATAAAAGGCTTTTCACTTCCCACTAGCTCATGAATGTATTTCGCAAGAAACGTTTTTCCCGTTCCAGTTTCTCCGGTAATGAGAACCGGATGCTCTCCGTAAACAGCTTGTTCAATAAGCTTTAACTGAGCTTCAGTCTCCGGGTCATTAGTCATCAATGTATTCTTTAATTTTCCAAGAAGATCTGATTGTGAATTTTTATATTTTGAAAGAACAGACTCAATCGCTTGCTTAGTAAATGGCTTTGATAAAAAATCGCGGCAACCTAAAAGGTAAGCCTCTTCAATGATACTCTCTTCTTCTCTTCCACTTAAAACGATAGTGTGAATGTTTTTACTTTTTAACTTTTTGATGATTTCAAAGCCGGCCAGCTTCGTTTCCAGGTCTAAGTCGACAAAGGCCAAGTCAAATGATCGGGCATCCAAAAGCGCCAGAGCATCCGAAGCTTTTTCCGCTTCAGTGACCTTGTGTGAGAGCTCCAAACGGCTCTTTAAACTGAGTCTCGAAAGGAGATCATCTTCGACTAAAAGGATATCTAGTTTAGTATTCATGTAGGCATAATAGATAGATTTTGTGTAGGGTTCAATAACTCTTCAAAAAGGCTATAAAAATTCCCTACTGCCCACTTTTAGACCCAATTAAATTGTTGATTTCTTAAGTCAAGTTTCAATAAAGGACTGATTTCATTTTGTTTTCCATCATTCCTAAATATTTATCCGATTTTCACGATAATAGAAGTATGAAAACGTTAAAAACCACACTCACGCTTTCCCTATTTACCACTCTACTTTTGACTGGTTGTATGCCTGACAGCTTGACCAAGTTCAAAAAGGATCCGCCGAAAAAAGCGGAAGTCGCGACGGAGGAGCCACCTACGATTGTGGATAGCAGTGGTAACACGTTTGACGTTAGCACGTTAGTTGATCCAACGACATTTCAATATTCAGACGAAGTCAATAATGCGCTTGTCACATCTCTCAATGCAAAGCTTGGTGATAAAGTGCAACTTAGTGCAGAGTTTGATGGGAGTGTTGGAGAAGTATCAAAAGTTAAGTCAGTAATGAGAGGATGTACAATTACACCAGCTCTTCCTTCTGGATTAACTCTCGATACAACAAAATCAGAAACAGGTTGTTCAATCACCGGATATCCACTAACTATTTCAACAGATTCATTAAATCCAGGTGCTCCTATTAACTATACAATCACAATGAGCTACCTGAGCAATACAGGAACTGTAAAAACGATTTCGACGACTCTGACGATGGGAGTTTACACGCCTCCAGGTCAGTTCGAATACTTACAAAATGAAAAAATTCTTTTAAAGGTGGCTCCACTATCTGGCTCACTTAACACTGTTACAACTAACGCGGACGTGGATTCAACTTATGTACGTAACGGGTTTATTACAACTGCTCTTGGGACAACTGGTGTTATTAAATACATTGACCCTGATAACTTTAAACTTGGAGTTATTAAACTTATCCCTATTCGAGTAAACAACTTTGCCTTATTAGGCCTTCCGGCCGATGAATACCCTGGACTACTGACTCCTCGATTTATCAGCGCTGCTGGAGGGAAATCTGCAAAAGTTATTCGTGCTGTTGCTGCAACTAGTACGATTTATGTTGAAATGATTTCATCAAAATATTTTACAGCTGGTGATGTTCTTGACGACACTAAAACATTTGTTGCTTCAACTGGAGCTACTGTTGCAAATGTAGATCTGACATCAGGATTAAAAAAAGGATCTTCATCTGTTTTAGATATTGATAACAACGTTCAATATTTCCTGAGCGTAATGCAAGGATCTCAAATTTCACGCGTATACGAGGTTGCTAAAACTTTCGGTACAGATATGCCGAGGCTAACTTTCTCTACAATTGCCGCGACAGGGGTCATGACTTCTGCAAATGGCGTGAAATACACTGTTGCACCAGCACTTCCTAATGGCTTGTTCCTGAACGAAGATACTGGAGAAATCACCGGTGCTTTCGTTGACACTTTAGACCCTGCCTTCTTTACAGTCAAAGCAACGAACCCATTGGGCGTGACAAGCACTGATATCGGATTGAGCTCAATTAAAGCACCTCTTGACTTAAGTTATACAAATAGACAACTAGTTGCTGTCAAGAGCACTACTAAGTTCATTGAAAGTGAAACAATTCTGCAACCGATTGCAGCTCCAAGTACTACAAGTATTTCGGGACAAATTATCCGCAAATATGACAGAGGAAGCGGTACTGATGAAAACCGTTACAAACTTGCGATTGATGCTTCTAGCGGCTACTTCTCAGCTGGTGCAAGCTTAGATAGCGGAAACTTTTTCTACAGTGAGAAGTCATTTATCCCAACTTCAGCAATTGCTCCTTCAGCTTCAACGCTATCAACAGTGCCTATCAATGTTAACTACAACCTGGCCATCACAGTTGGTACATCTGCCCCTTTCACTATTGGTGGCTATGTTTCTACTCCACAGGGAGCTTTGGGAAAAGTTGTTGCAATTGAAGGAACGACTCTATTTGTTCAAAGCTTAACCCCAGGAACATCACCAACGTTCGTTGCTTTCCAGGAAAGAAATGGTGGTGTAGCAAATTCAATTGATAATGCTGCAACTTATGCTGCTGCTGAAACAACAATCTCTCAAATTGAAGCTGGTACTTTGACTGTTACAATGAGTTCAATTGCTGGTACTCCTGATTTCACAGCTGGGCAGGATATTACATCGTCAGGTAAACTGGCCGCGTATATCTTTGACTCAAATCAGACTGACCCAACTATCCCGGTAGACCCAACGATTGTTAGTCTAAGTAACGTTTCAAGACGTCCAGATTCAGTTCCTTTCCTGAGAAATGCTCAGACAGTTTATGACAATGAAAATGAAACTGGTGCCAATACAGGTGTTATTACTAACGTAGCAAACCAAAACGTTTATATTGCAGAAACAGGAAAGTATCTTGAAATCAGAGCTAACCTGACAGAAGGAAACAGCTTAACATATAGTGTGTCGCCAGCTCTTCCTACTGGACTTTCATTAAATAAGGCCACAGGTTTAATCAGTGGTACACCAACTGTTAGAACGTCTTTAAAAACATTCGTTTTAACGGCAACAAACTTGATTGGTAAATCATCATACGTCATTCAATTAGAAGTTCGCGATTATTTTAAAATTGCTGATTCTTCTGGGGCAACAACTTTCCAGCTTCATAAGTACGGTAAGAATATGCAAGCGCGTGGTTGTAAAATCAACGCCAATGATATTCTTGAAGCCCGTGGGATGCTGGATGTAAGATGTTTTCTTGATGCTGAAGAAGAAGAACTTCACAATACTGACTTAAAGTTCACTTCATCATCAGGTGCAGGTGTGTGTGAGTTCATTCAAGTTGAACCATACAACTTCCAGCAATGGGCACCATTACAAACATCTGCTTCAAAAAGATTGGTTACAACAAGTGGGTGTGCTGCTGGATCAGGGGCTGGTCTTCCAGGTTCAGAGACAGGTACATGGGTAAATTACGCTCCGACTGCTGAATCTGATTGTGATGGTAACTATACTGCCGATAGTGGGCCAAACTGTGACGAGGGTAGATTTACGGTTGTAAACTACGTTGGAAGTAGCTCTGACCCTACTAACAATCCTACGGCCTGTGATGTTCTTACTCCTGAGACACCAAAAGTCGTAACTTGTGGTGGTAAAAAAGTAAGCTGTCTCAATGGTCCAGTAACAGATATTTTATCTGCAGCTGAACTTGAACAAGGATACCGTTCACTGATTTACTCAACATCGTCAGGAGCTACTGTAAAGAATACGTTTAAGAGCCCATACTCTAAACTGTTATACACAAACTTAAGAGTGGCAAACTCTTCAGTGAAAAACAATTGTACAGCTACAAATTCTGATGCTGACCTGTGGGAAAATTTAGCAAGGTCAACGGCAGCAACGGCTGCTCCATATGGAGCAACACAACCATTCTACACATTCAACTGCCTTGACGGTGCAAAAGATATCAAGGCAAGAATCAGACTGATTGTGCGTGACTGGAACAAAACATTTAAGGTTAACTCTGCGATCGACTTCGATCTGCCAGGGGCGCTGCCAAATGGTACTGCTTTAATGAACAATACCGATGTTGTTTTTGGTAAGAGCAATAACGACTACTTTG
>CAXHHE010000314.1:0-4279 GCA_964016365.1 uncultured Bacteriovorax sp.
CATACGAGATAACGGAGCGTCTCGTGGGCTCGGAGATGTGTATAAGAGACAGGTTAAAACTGTTCCTGCAAACTTCCTGGCACCAGGACATTTCAAAACAATTAAAGAATTAGAAAACACAATTGCGACTGTTCCTATTATCAAAGGAGAGCAGATCACAAAACCACGTGTGACTTATCCCGGAATTAAGACAGGTCTTTCACGTCAGGTTTCTGTTGGTAAACGTGCTGTGGCTATTAACATCACTGAGAAAGATGCCGTGGGAAGATTGATTAAGCCAGGAGACCGCGTAGACGTTCTGGCTGCGATTGATATTTCTCAAGGGGCGAGAAAAGATTTACAAAAAACGAGAACATTTCTTCAGGACGTTCTGGTTCTTTCTACCGGGATGAGTATGACTAACTCAATTCCAATGTACGGGGTTGAAACACCTAAAGTTATCCGTACGATGAACTTAAATACATACACGACTTACAATACGATCACACTTGAACTTGATCCGTACGATGTGCAGAAGCTTGCTTTCATGCAGGCCTACGGTAGCGGTACTTTATCGCTGTCACTAAGAAACAATGCGGATAAAGAACCGGTGAGATTAAGAGCAACACAAATTTACGATGTACTTGGAGAGGATGCTTCTGAAGCCAAAGGTTTCTTCTCTGAGAAATATTTAAAAGAGTCTAAAAATGCTCAATAAATTTTTTATTATTCTTTTTTCATGGATACTAATCGCACTTCCTGTGTTTTCTCAGGATGGGGACCCTAATGAGTCTTTGAAAGAAGTCGAAGTTATTGTTGGTTTGGAAAAAATCATCACGCTTGATTTCGTTCCAAACTCAGTTATAAAAATCGCTAACGAGAACTTAGTTTCATACCAGCTCGTTCCGCAAAAAAAGCAAATTCTTTTAACCGGGATTAAAGCAGGGGATACGACCCTTACAGTCCGCGACTTGGCCGGAGATATCAAGGCCCGTTATCTTTTAAAGGTAACAGCATCTGATCAGTCTAAAGTCGTTGTTCAGTTAAAAGAACTTTTAGGTGATGTTGAAGGTTTGGAAATTGGTATTAAAGGGGACGCCGTTTTTGTCGGCGGACAAATTGTTGTTCCAAGTGATATTGGTAAAGTTGTTGTTATCCTCGAAAAATATCCTGATGTTCTTCGTTTGGTTGAACTCTCTCCACAGACTCAGCTGGTTATTGCTAAAAAAATGCAGGATGAGATGCAAAAAAGTACACTTCGCGACGTTACTGTTCGCGTGGTAAATGGAACTTTTTGGATTGAAGGGGTTGTTAACTCGCAGGAAGAAAGCAATAAAGCCGAGCAGATTGCCCGCGCTTATCTCCCGGATCAGATTCAGAACCTGGCAAGAAGAACAGATGCTGTTCAGACGACTAAAAAACCTCCGTTCGAAAACTTGTTAACGATCAATACGAAACCAAAACCAGAACCTCTGGCGAAACTTTTTAAGATCACGGCCCAGTTCGTGGAATTAACAAAGGCCTATGATAAGACTTTTGGTTTTAGCTGGACTCCGACAATTGGTAGTGGAGGTGGATCAATCCAGGTTGGTAAAAACGGAAGTGGTGGAGTTGCCACTTCATCTCAAGGGACATTATCAGCGACGATCTCTAATCTTTTTCCGAAATTAAATTCGGCCAAGAGTGCGGGGCACGCACGTGTTGTCCAGTCCGGGGTTATCATTGTTAAAGACAATGTTGAAGGTGCTATCAATAAAACTTCAAAAATCCCTTATGCCATCGGTACAGGAGACAATCTGAAGAGTGGTACGGCCGTATCAGGATTTGAGTTGAGAATCACTCCCAATATGCTTCAGGAAGAAAAGATCAATTTAAAAATGGTCATCTCAGTTAAAGCAACAACCGGCGATTCCGTTCCCACAGAATTAGATAACACCGTTAACACGCAAATTATTGTGAAGTCACAGGAATCGGCAGTAGTCGGGGGTGTTGTACAGAATAAATTTACAACTGACTACGATAGAGACCCTCCTGTTCAGGAAACGATTGAAAATGGTTCAGCGCTGTTTTCATTCTTAAAGTCTAAAAAATACTCTACTAACCGCTCTCAGTTCGTCATTTTCGTGACTCCAGAAATTATCGAGTCAGCTTCTTCAGGAGCACAGGAAGTAGAAAGAAAGTTCAGGAAAAGGAGCAGATAGTGGCCGGACACATAATTTCAATCATCGGGGGGAAAGGAGGACTTGGTAAGTCGCAGGTTGCGGCGAACTTGGCCTTTGCTTACGCGATTGAAGGAAAAGTTAAAACGCTTCTTTTAGATTTCGATCAAAAAGCAAGTGGAGACCAGGACTTCATCACCGGGATGAAGGGGAAAAAGAATTTAAAAGAACTGGCGGATTTCAAAGGGGCCATTGACCCGAATTCTATTCAGCAGTTCGTTAATATGAATCAAAACGTTTTCTACATCGGGATGCCTAACGACCCGACAGCTGCAGAAGGAATTGAAGTTGAAGCTTTAGGAAGAACTCTTAAGGCCGTAACTAATATTTATCCGATTACTATTATCGATGCAGGAAATGAGCTGACTCCATTGGCGATTAAAGCACTGGAGTTCTCAACACTCATTTTCGTTGTGGTGACACCGGACATTCTTGCGCTTAACCAGACAAAGAGATTGTACTCTGACCTGGTGACGATGATGTTTCCTAAAGACATGATCCAATTTGTAATCAACCAGGCCCAGCAAGGTCACCCGGTTACTAACGATGTAATCGCCAAGACTTTAGGAAAGCCTGCTTTTAGTGTTATCCCTCGCGATGATCAAAACTGTACGCTGGCCCTTAACCAGAAAAAACCGGTTATGCTGGTAGCGAGAAACAGTAACTTTGCTAAAGGTATTGTTGATACTGTTAGACGTCTCAATGAAAAAAGCATTCTGAGAGCGCTTGAAAAGTTAAATAAGCCTTCTGATGTTGGTCAGAAGAAAGCTGATCCCGCAGCGGCGGCTGGAGCTGAAGGTGGAGCGACTAAAGGTGGAAAGAGTCCTTGGACAGATTTAAAATCGCGCATTCACCGTGCTCTTGTTGAAGAGATGGATTTAAAGAAAGCAGACGATAACGATCCCAAGGCGCAGATCATTTTAAAAGAGCAGACAAAAAAAGTTGTCGTCGAACTCTTAGGAAAAGAAGACACGAAGGGGATTTTAAATACCCGCGAAGATATGAACCAGATCGTAAAGGAAATTCTCGATGAAGCTCTGGGGCTTGGGCCGCTGGAAGATCTTCTTCGCGATAAGAGTATTTCTGAGGTCATGGTTGTTGGACCTTATAAAATTTATTACGAGCAGGGCGGAAAGATTAAGCTTTCTGAGATCACTTTCACTAACGACCGCCAGGTATTAAACGTTATTGAAAGAATTGTTGCTCCTATCGGCCGTCGTATTGATGAAAAAACTCCTTACGTTGATGCCCGTTTAAAAGATGGATCACGTGTTCACGCCATCATTCCTCCTTCGGCCATCGATGGATGCTCTATTACGATTCGTAAATTCCCAGAGAAACGTCTGACGTACAAAGACCTGGTTAAGTTCGGGTCAATGACAGAGAACATGGCCGATTTCCTTCGTATTGCGGTAGAGGCCCATAGAAATATCATCGTTTCTGGTGGTACTGGTTCCGGGAAGACGACGCTGATCAACGTTCTTGGTGGGTTCATTCAATCAAATGAACGTATTATTACATGTGAGGACTCGGCGGAATTGAACTTTCCACAAGAGCATATTGTTCGACTTGAAACGCGTCCACCTTCATTGGAAGGTGATGGTGCGATTGATATTCGTTGTCTTGTAAAACAAACACTGCGTATGCGTCCAGATAGAATTGTTGTTGGTGAGTGTCGCGGTGGTGAAACTCTGGATATGTTACAAGCGATGGGGACTGGTCACGACGGTTCAATGACAACTGTCCACTCGAACAATCCACGTGAGTGTATCGGGCGTCTGGAAACACTTGTTCAATACGCCGGAACATCAATTTCTCCTCGTGCGATTAAAGAAATGATCGCCAACGCTGTTCACATGATTATTCAACAGTCACGTCTTGATGATGGATCGAGACGAGTTATGTATATAACTGAGATTGCGGGGATGCAGGGAGATACTGTTATCCTTCAGGATATTTTCTTATTCATTCAAAAAGAAATTGATAAGAACGGAAAAATTCTTGGAGAGTTCCAGGCCACAGGATTTATTCCTAAGTTTATCGAAGTCTTGGAGAGAAAAGGTTACAACGTTCCAAGAGGG
>CAXHHE010000315.1:0-4273 GCA_964016365.1 uncultured Bacteriovorax sp.
ACACAGAAGCCTTCGTCGGCAGCGTCAGATGTGTATAAGAGACAGAGTAAACGTTCTATAAATTGTTAGGAGATATGATTTTGAATCAGTTAGAAAACTTTAGTTACGATCCTGCAAAATGCTCTCTGGCCACATCACTGTTTAAGGCCTTAGGGAAAATTGAAGCAAACCTTCCACCAGAACTGACGGTAGTTGATTTCTTCAGGACACTAGAGCAGCCGCCTGAAAAAGCATTAGGTGACTACGCTCTTCCATGTTTTCGTTTTGCTAAGGCCATTAAGAAAAATCCTAACGAGGTGGCAACAGAATTAAAAAGACTTTTGGAAGAAGAAAAGAACCCATGGGTTGAGAGCGTCGTTTTAAAAGGTGCTTTCTTAAACATCTTCACCAACCAAAAAGAAGTGGCAAAGAACCTTATTCCTACACTCGTAAACGGCTCTGGCTTTAAAGTTTTAAAGTCCAATAAAGATCACAACAATACAAAAGTCATGATCGAGTTCTCTCAGCCAAACACTCATAAAGAGTTCCACGTAGGTCACGGAAGAAACGTATGTCTTGGAGACAGTATCTGCCGTATCTTCAACTACAATGGCTATAACGTTGTTCCGGTTAACTATATCGGCGACGAAGGGACTCACATTGCGAAATGTCTATGGGCCGTTGATAATTACACAGGAAGCGAGAAACTAGAAAACGTCGAAAACAAAGCTGAATGGCTGGGTCAGCGTTATGTTGAAGCTAACAACAAGCTTAAAGATGCTCCAGATGAAGCCACAAAAACTCAATACAACAAAGAGATTTCTGAAATCTTAAAACAAATCGAAAACAAATCTGGAAAGTATTACGATATCTGGAAAGTGACTCGTCAATATTGTCTTGATGATTTCGACAGAATCTACAAGTGGCTAGATGTTCACTTTGATCATTTTTTCTATGAGTCTCAGGTAAGTGAAGACTCTCAGGCCATCGTTGATGAATACATCAAAAAAGGCCTGTTTGTAGAAGACCAAGGAGCAATTGGTTTTGATATGTCTGATAAGAAACTAGGTTTCTTCCTGGCAAGAAAATCAGACGGGACAACTCTTTACATCACAAAAGACTTAGCTTTAGCGAAAGTTAAATTTAACGAGTACGCTATTGATAGATCAATCTACGTTGTAGGAAGTGAGCAAAACTTCCACTTCAAGCAACTCTTCTACGCTCTGGAGAGAATGGGATTCCCTCAAGCGACGAAGTGCTACCACTTATCTTACGGAATGGTTGTGCGTCCGGATGGAAAGATGTCTTCACGTGCCGGAAACTCTTTCACATTCCTTCAACTCATCAACCTGGTTATCGAAGAGATCAATACCTATCTTGAGAAGTACTCTGCCGAGTGGACCAAAGAGCAAAAAGAAGACACTGCTCACAAGCTTGCAGTTGGAGCGATTAAATACGGAATGCTTCAAGCAGACCCGAATAAAGAAATCGTTTTTGACCCGAAAGAGTGGGTTTCATTTGAAGGAAACTCTGGCCCGTACTTAATGTACTCTTACGCCAGAACTCAATCGATCCTAAGAAAGGCCCAGGAACAAGGATTAAAAGGAAGCCTAGCTCACCTTGATCTTCTGACTCATGAATCTGAAAGAGATCTGATGAGACACTTATACGATTTTAACCAAGTGACAATCAATGCATGTGACAACTACCGTCCATCAACGATTGCCAACCACCTCTTCTTTACATGTAAAGCGTACAACCGTTTCTACACTGAGGTTTCTGTTATGAAGGCCGAGACTGAAGAATTAAGAGCGGCCCGTTTAAGCCTCCTGGAAGCCTTTGCAGACACCCTTAAAACAGGGCTTTATCTGCTTGGAATCACACCACCAGAAAAGATGTAACAACAACTTAGGGCCTGCTTTTGCAGGCCTTTTTTGTGATATTTTTGTCTACTTGTTAGGCACAACTCAATCCCCCCATAACTTTTTTTCAATCGCTCAGAAAATAAAATTCTTTTTGTCATAATGACCTCATTAAACGATTAATGTTCGAGGAGATTTTATGAAAGCATTTCTTTTTTAGATAAAAATGCAAAGGCCTCGAAAGGGGCCTTTTTTATTTTCTAAATCTCTCAAAAAGAATAGTTGCCCTTCCATTAAAAATCGTTTCACAAACTTTTTGATAACCACATTTTTCGGCCAGGGAAATAGAGCGAGCATTTTCCGGATTAATAATACAAACCGTCTTATCAAAACTGAGATTTTTATCACTCCAATCTAAAACAGCTTTGAGTGCTTCTTTGCCATAGCCTTTTCCATGAACAGCACTGGAAAGAATCCATCCCGCTTCAGGAATGCCAGTGATTGAAGGAGTGATCTCACGCTTAAAATCCGCAAACCCAATCTCACCAATGTATTTACCAGTGCTCTTTTCTTCAATCCCCCAGTATCCAAACCCCATCAGGCTCCAGTGTCCCAGGTAATTAGCAAGTCTCATCCACGACTGCTGCTCAGTCGAAGGAGTTCCTGAAATATGTTTTACCACTTCCTGGTCTTCCCAAATCTCTTTAAGTGCCACGAAGTCATCCGGATGATGACCTCGCAGGATAAGATGAGATGTTTCAATCATCGGTATGTTAATCATCATTAAGCATCGATTGAAATGACTTCAATATTTTTCTTTTTAAGTGAAGTCAGGCTCTCTGGAAGATTTTCAATAATAGACTCTTCCAGGGCCGTAATGATTTTTTCTTTTAGAAAAATGCGGTTATGAACCAGTGACACTTCTCTGGTTGGAATCGGTGCCTGGAACTCACGCACGTGCTTTTTTTCTTCTTTTGAAAGGTTAAGAACGGCAAGTTCAGGCAGAAGAGTGTATCCACTGCTATTGATAACCATGTTCTTAAGCGTTTCTAAGTTTCCACTTTCAAACTTCAGGTTGTCGTGAAGTCCGTTGTCACGGGAAAGTTTGCACAGGTTTAAAACCTGCTGTCTGAAACAATGTCCTTCATTTAAAAGCCACACATCGGAAGTATCAAGGTCTTTATCTTTAACTTTAGCTTTCTTTAAAAGATGGTGGTCGTCTGAAGCAAAAACAGAGAAAGGCTCATGAAAGAGCACACGTTCAATAAAGTTCTCCCCCTGAATAGGCGTTACCAACAGCCCTGCATCGATTTCATCGCGGCCGAGAAGATCAATAATGTCTTCTGTTTTAAACTCTTCAATCGTCAGTTTTACATCCGGGTATTTCTCTACGAAACTGGCCGCAAACAGTGGGATCACATAAGGAGCAAGAGTGGGGATCACTCCCAGTCTAAAATCTCCTCTGACTTCTGCTTTATTTGCATCGATAATCGAGAAGATTTTTTTATACTCGCGAAGAACAGTGCGGGCCTGATTGATAATCTGGCTTCCTTCTTCTGTGGGAAGAATCGGATTTTTTGATCTATCAAAGATCACGACTCCCAGTTCCTCTTCTGCTTTTTGCAATTGCATCGAAAGTGTTGGTTGAGTCACGTTGCAAGCTTTAGCAGCTTTTCCAAAATGACGGTGTTTATCTACGGCGAGAACATATTCTAGTTGTGTAATGGTCATAGACTCATTCTATCGAAAATAAATAGCGATAGCAACAAGGACTATATAGAATAGGAAGAAACCGCGTAACCATTTACGATCACGGGCACTTAGCTCGTACCCAAAGTAAAAACTCTTATTCGGATTGAGCCCACGGGTAACTAATGAGAGAGACCCGCGCTGCGAGTGCCTGATCGCAAAAACGAGAAGAGGAAAAAGAACAAAAAGCCTGTCCCACCAACCAAGACCTCTAAAACGGGCCGAAAGCCTGATGCGATCAAACTCTTCTTTAAAAAGTAAAATCGAATTAAGAGCGATGAGTAATGGATAACCCATAATAACCTTAAGACCTTTATGAATAATAAGATACAAGATCACCTTGGTGTAGATGATAGTGTAAGTTGAACTCATCGACACAAGCGTGAGCATAAAAAGACGGGCGAAATTCTGCAATCCATTCATTAAGGCCGCTTTATAAACAGTCCATGAAAAAAACGTCACCTGCTCCCCAACTCTTAACTTCTCCCCCGGATAGAGCAGGTTGAGCAGGAGAAACATAAAAGCAAAAAAGCCTGCATAAAATGAAAGCTTTAGCAGCACGCGGTTTGAAAGCCCATTCTTTTTAAAAAGAAAGATCATAAACAACGTTAAGGCAAAATTCGCCCATAAGACATTAGAGGCCAATAAAAAGATAAAGGTAAAAAAACTGATGATTAACAGAT
>CAXHHE010000316.1:0-4261 GCA_964016365.1 uncultured Bacteriovorax sp.
AATAGTCCTTTAATCAGGAGCTGTGAAAACTTTCTTTACTTGATCTGAGGTCTAACTAGTTGAAGGGCCTCTTTCGCTGGGGTTTTTTGCTCTAAGCTCAGACTTAACGCCTTGCCCATGGCATTCCAAACCGAGCCCATTTGGGGGATGTTTGGCATAGCAACACCATTTTCGGCGCTCTTTTTTAGGGTCAACAAACGCTCATCTTTTGCGCTCAATTCGTTAAGGGCATCAATTCTCGCCGGCGCCCTGTTGTCGTATTTATAAAAGAGCTCAATCCCTTTTTTCGACAAGAGATACTTTTCCGCAAACTCTTTAGCGCGCAGTTTGTTCTGACTTGATCGTCTGATCATAAATCCGTGAACACCAACAAAAGGTTTAGCAATTTTATTTTTTAATGTCGGAAGAACGGCAATCCCGTAATTCACTTTGGCCGCATCTAAATCCTTAATCGCCCAAGGGCCATCGATAGTGAAAGCAAGTTTACCTTCTTTAAAATGCTGGAAAGCAATCGCGCGGTCAGTTGATGATGGAATCAATCCCTCATTGCTTAGACCTTGAAGAAAAGAAAGCCCCTCTTCAAAACCAGTAATCCCCACATCGCGACCATTGAGTCCATTTTCATTCTCACCAAAGATATATCCATTGGCCGCATTGAGAATCGGAAATGAGAAGAAAAACGTTTTAATATCGTAAAGAAATCCATAAGTGTTTTCCTTTGGATTGTTAAGTTTTCTGGCGACACTCACCAGCTCCTCAAAACTTGAAGGTGGAGTTTTGACCAGGCCTTTGTTGTAAAAAAGCGCCAGTGATTCAACAGCGTACGGGTAACCGTAAAGTCTTCCTTTGTATTTGAAAGCCTTTAGAGAAACTGGAAGGAAGTTATCCGTTAAATCTGGGATTTCATCCAGAGGTTCAATTAAACCTGATTGAGCAAGTTCTCCACTGACATCATTGGCCCACAAAAGAATGTCCGGGCCTTTTTTTGTCAGTGAAGCAGTTTTAAAAAGCGATGTTAAGTCTTTGTTTAAAACTTCAACCACAACTTTCGTTTTATATTCGCTTTCAAAATCTTTTTTAATTTCGTTAATCGCCTTAGCGGCCCCTTCATTTGACGTCCAGATCAGGACATCTGCGCCCATCGCCGTCTGGGTAAACGCCAGGAAAACCAGGCTAAGAAAAAAGTTTTTCACTGGCATAAATCATGGCCCCAAAAAGCCCCGAGCTATCGCCCAGGTGATTGATGTAAATGTCAGGACAATATTCTTTTGATAGGAAGATGTTTTCTTCCAGGTCTGTTTTTAAATCTTCAAAGAGAATGCTTTGAGAAGAGAGTCCTCCGCCGAAAACAAAATAATGAGGATTAAAAAGATTGTTAATGATACTTAGAAACTGCACAAAATTAAGGCGGTAATCAATCATCGCCTGCAGCACTTCTTGAGAGCCAGAGCTCGCCTTGGCAAAAAACTCATGGGAGTTCATGGTTTTGTTAATGGCTGTTCCTGAAAGATAAGTTTCCGCACAGCCTTGTTGGCCACAGTAACATCTATTTCCTCCGGCCTGCAATACAATATGCCCGACTTCTAAAGCTGCTCCACTAGCACCACTTAAGATTTTTCCTTGAGAAACAAATCCCCCGCCGACTCCAGTGCCAAGAGTGATTCCCACCACTACCTGGTCTTTAAAAGGCACTCCTTTAGCGGCTTCGTAGTGCTTGCCTGCTCCCCCCCATGCTTCTGCCAGGGCAAAAAGATTGGCGTCGTTCTGAGCGACAATGCGCACGTTTGAACCTAGTTTTTCTTTGAGCATCTTAAGCACATCGTGCCCGATGAGAAAACGAGTGTTCCCGTTAAGCATAATAGATGTTTTTGGATGGAGTGTTCCAGGAAGAGCTATACCGATGGCCAGAAGGTCATCCATTTTTAAAGCACTTTCCAGAAGAAGGTCATTGATTAAAACGACGAGTGAATCGACAAATGCTTCATGATCGTGAATCGTAGAAATTCTTTTTTTAGAAAGGACATTAATTGAGCGCTCAAGCAGATTTAACTCCGCGACTGCGCCTTCAACTTTCGTTCCGCCGACATCAATACCCAAAAACATTTGTCTTCTCATAAAGACAAAATGTAACCCGGCAAGGTTCTTATGTCCATAAAAGCCTTGCCGGGTTAGGGGGGATTAAAGTGCTAAAGCACTAATGTGCGGTGACCTCGCGGTCGAAAGCATCAACTTGTGACCAGTTGACGACTTTCCAGATTGATTTTAAGTAATCTGCTCGCTTGTTTTGGTAATTTAGGTAATAAGCATGCTCCCAAACATCCACTGCTAAAATAGGTCGACCTTTAGTTGCCGCTACATCCATGAGTGGGTTGTCTTGGTTAGCCGTTGAAGTAATGGCCAGCTTCCCGCTGTTGTCGCGGATGAGCCAAACCCATCCGGAACCAAACTGAGCAGCGCCTGCTTTTTCAAAGGCCTCTTTAAATTTATCAACTGAACCGAAACTTTTTTCGATTTCCTTCTCCAGTCTCTCCGGCATTTTTTGTTTTTCTTTATCACCACTTAAAATGTTCCAGAAGAATGTGTGGTTAAAGTGCCCACCGGCATTGTTTCTCACCGCTGCTTCTTTGTCTGAAACCTTGCTCATAATCGTCATCAGGTCATCTTTTTCTTTGCCGACAGCTTTATTTAAATTATCCACATAAGCTTGATGGTGTTTGTCGTGGTGAATTTCCATAGTCTTTTGATCGATTGTTGGGGCCAATGATCCGGCCGCGTATGGAAGCGCAGCTAATTCAAATGGAGGTTTTAGACTTCCAATTTCTTTAAGAGTGATTGCGTGTGCGGAAGCGGCCAGTCCTAATGCTGCTGCTCCTGCAAGAATAGTTTGATTCATATAAGAGACTCCTTTTAAAACTCAGAATGATTAAGAAAAATCATTCGCTAATAGAGTCTTACATGCAAAAGTGAATCCGAATAATTCGTATTATTAACCAATTTATTCGCTTTTATGAATGATGCACTTTAAATGTTTGAGATTAAAGATGTTGGGACAGTGATTCAATATACTCTTCAGGTAAATTATTTTCTTCAGCACCGCGGACAATGGTTTGAAGATAACGAAGAGATGGGCGGAAATTCCCCATGACAGTGATTTCGTAGGTCATACATTCCACAGTTTCCCCATCAATATCAATGGGAACTTTCACTTCGTTATAGGCATTGAGATGCGCCTCTCTTCCGTGAATGTAACCTTCAAAAACGCGAAGCTTTTCTACATCACTCACAGTCAGTTCAAAAAGAACGCCCCAGAGTTTTTTTCCTATAGATGTTTTGTATCCGGCCACTCCTCCATTCCACGATTCGTAAAAACTTGGAAAGCAAATCTCAGCATCGTTCATAAAACCTATGCCGATCTTTTTTGAATCCGGGCAGCGCTCCTGCATCTGCTTTAGGTTCATGTTTGAGCCGTAAGAAAAGTAAAGTGTCTTCATCTTAAAATTCGTTATACTTTTTTGAGTTCCCGCGGGCAAGCTCCACTGGGTATTTTTTTGCGTTCTTTTCCATTTTGCGGATGACGGCTTCTTCCAGATTGATATTCGTTTTGCTGGCAATTCGCAGAAGGTAGACAAAAATATCGGCCACTTCCTCTTCCACTTGCTGCATTTTCACGGGATCTGAAGGGAGATTGTTTGAATCCACTTCACTCATCCATTGAAAGATCTCTAACAGCTCAGAGCTTTCTACTGAAAGGGCCATCGAAAGGTTTTTCACCGAATGAAACTGATCCCAGTCGCGCTCTTTAGCAAAGTTATTCACTAATTCTTTGAGTTTACCTAAGTCCATCTCACTCTCCCTTAAAACTCCAGGCCACAAAACGGCTGATCTTTTGACCTTGAGACATTTCTATTGTCTCCACTTTTAGAGCTTTATTTCTTTTTAACTCTCCGTATATGCCAGAGAGATTCTCTTTTGAAGACACTAACGTTGAGAACCATTTCACCTGATCTTTAAAGAGTACACTCTCTAAAATCATCTTCTTGATAAACTCACCTTCTCCGCCTTCGCACCAAAGCTCCTGGGCCTGGCCTCCAAAATTTAAGCGCGCTTTAGTCTTCAGGTTTTTATTTTTTCTTGCCGTTCCTTTTTGTGCTTCTTCTTTTGAAGAATGAAAAGGAGGATTACAGACAGTTAAGTCATATTGCTCTTTCGGAAGACTGTCTCTTATACACATCTCCGAGCCCACGAGACGCTCAGTTATCTC
>CAXHHE010000317.1:0-4251 GCA_964016365.1 uncultured Bacteriovorax sp.
ATAACAAAGAGGCTGCGATTGTTTGTTTCATTGTATGTTTCATCTTATTTACCTTTTACCCTTGTTGCCAGAAGTTCGAAATTTTCTCCCGGGAAATCCTCAACACCCATTAAACGAGCGAGTGTCAACTTTTGCTGTAAGTGCTGAAGCTTGATTTGCTCGTAGAACACCTTTGTATTGCTCAGGTCTTCAAGAGAGAGTGAGAAATCATAGAATTTCGTTCTACCGTTCAGGTAATTGTCTAAGATGGTATCAAACGTTTTTTGTAAACTTGGAAGACGAGCTTCCAGGATCACGATTTGATTTTGTAGAGAAAGAATTGTTTTGTAAGTCTGTCTGATAAAAGACTGAGTGTAATGCGTGTTCTTTTCAAACTCTTTCATGGAAATTTCTTTTCCAATGCGTGCTGTGGCCAGTTTGTTTGAGTTTAAGAATCCATCTGAGCCTGTAATGGCCCATGTTGTATTGATAGAAGCAACCAACTCCACATTTCCGCTTCCACCATAAGTTTCATAGCGAGTCGTGTTGGTCGAAGGGCCAAATCTCTTGTTGTAAGCGCCCAGGTTGACCGAGAATTTTGGCAGTGGCATATTTTCTTTTAAGGCCACATCGTATTCTCTTTCCGCATTCTCCATTAGCATTTTATTCGTTAATAGAGTCGGGTTATTCTTTTCTGAGATTTTTAGTGCTTCATCCAGCGTGATTTTTAATCTTCTGTAATCCAGTGTTTCGTTGATAACGTATTTTGTCCCGATCGGGTCAGCGATCTGGAAAGCAACACTTTCATCGGTCTGATCAGAATTGATCTTAGCATCGTGATATTCATTTTGTGCTTTTAAGTACTCACTTCTTGCCTGGTAATAATCTTGTTTTGATGTTTTTCCAATTGTAATTTTTTCTTTACTTAAACGGTAAACGAAAGAAGACTGACGAAGTTGGTCCTGGCGGATTTTTTCAATGTTTTTTGACGACAATAAAGTGAAGTAGCTGTTGATCAAATCAAGCTTCAATTCTCTTTTTGATTCGTTGTAGATTTGCGTATTTCTCTCGTAAATCCCTTTTTTGTTAAGATAAATTGCGTAATCTTTACCCCAGTTAAAAACAGTATAATCTCCTAGAGAAAGACCTAAAGTTCCACTTGGAGAAGTCGAGTGAGGATTTGTCGGAGTGCGCTCGCTAGATCTAAGAGTGGCGATTTTTTGATCGTCAGTTGTCAGCGAGATTTTTAATTCCGGAAGCCAGAAAGCACTTTTTGTCCCAGAGAAAGCAATCTCGTTAAGTTCTTGCTGTTGACCGCGGATATTTTGGTCGTAGTTTTTTCTTAGACCTTGTTCGATCACATCATTGAGCTGCAGGTTTTTATAAACATCGTTAAGTTTATATTTGTCTGCTTCCTGCACGTAAATTTCTGTTTCAGTTTGCTTTTGGGCACGCACTTTTGGCGCTGGTTTATTTTTTGGTTTTAAAAGCTCTTCTTCAGAAACAACTCCAGTCTTTTTTTGCAGAGGAGAGGTCTTTTCAGGAGCATTAACTGGCTCAAGTTTTTCCACTTCATCAGTCATGGCATCGACATTTTGTGAGGGAATGGCCTCTGTCTGTGGAGTGGGTGGAGTTGCACTTTCTCCAGCTGGCAGAGATTGTGGGCCATCACTCATTTCTCCTTCCGGAGCACCGATAGTTGATGACTCTGAGCCGCTTTCCAGCGTTTCAATGGTGTCATCGTCTTGTGCATAAGTGATTTTTGGAGCGATAAGGCTTACCGCAATGAGATACAATAAGAGATTTTTAGTCATCGGCGCAGTCTCTCTAAACTAATTAGTAAATATTTAGAATAGGATAGAGTGCGCGGTATGCATTGAAAAGTTTTTTATAGCGTTACGCCGGGACAACCTTTGCGGACGATATTCTCTTCCTGGTACTGAATTTGGGTGAGAGTGAGAGTGAGTTCGTGTTCCAGGTGACCAAGATTCACCTCGAGCTTCTTTTTTAAGGTGACTTTATTCTCAGGAGTGATCTCCTGAAGGTGTTTATTTCTCTCGATCATGGCCAGGATGCGTTGTTTATTGGCAATTTTCTCTTTTCTGGTCTCAGTCAGGATGTCACAGCGGCGGCTGATGCTCGGGTCAGTAATGACGGTGCGCTTATAATCCTCAGCTTGGAGATTCAAAGAATATCCGACAAAAAGACTCAGAAAAAGTAATGAAAATCTTTGGGCCATACCGAGGCGTCTCCTCTATAATATTAAGCTTATTATATCTTATTTTGGAGACCTTTAAAGTGAGTAAAAAAAGTGTCCTCATTTTAATTCCCGCCCGTTTTGCTTCAACTCGCTTTCCAGGAAAACCACTGGCGATGATTGCAGGCAAGAGCATGATTTCAAGAGTTCTTGAAAACTGCCAAAAAGCCTCTTCTGCCGACATTTCGTTCGATGCTTATGTTGTCACTGATGACGATCAAGTAGAAAACCATATCAAGAGTTTTTCTAAGAATGTAGTCAGAGTTGATGATGACGTGATTTCGGGAACACTTAGAATTGAACTTGCTTACAGCAGGCATTTCAAAGAAAAATCTTACGACCTCGTTATCAACGTGCAGGGGGATGAACCACTTCTGGAAGGAAGTGATTTGGTTCGCCTGGCCGAGTTTCATTTAAATAAACCAGTAGAGATTGCGACACTGGTAAAAAAGCAAATGGGCTTTGATGATGTTTTTAGAGATCCTAATAAAGTAAAAGTGGCCATGAGTGAAACGACTGGCGACGCTTTTTATTTTTCCCGTTCGCCGATTCCTTTCAAAAGGGATGCGGGAGTAGATGCTGATAACGATTATTGGTTTCTACACATCGGAGTTTATTCTTACAAACCAAGCGCACTTAGCGCCTTTTCAAAAGCTCCAGTCTCGAGACTGGAGGATCTTGAAAAACTAGAGCAACTTCGCGCCCTGGAAATGGGTATGAAAATCGGTGCTCTGGAAACCAGAAGTGTCATTGTCGGAGTCGACCATCCGGCAGACGTAAAAAAAGTAGAAGAGGTATTAAGTGGCAGAAATTAAAAAACACAAAAAGTACATTTTCATCACTGGTGGAGTTGCAAGCTCACTAGGAAAAGGACTTGCGGCCGCAAGTATTGCAGGTCTTTTGGAGCGAAGAGGAATTAAGGTTTCCATGTTAAAGATGGACCCTTACATCAACGTCGATCCAGGAACCATGAGCCCAACACAGCACGGAGAAGTATTCGTTACTGACGACGGTGCTGAAACAGACCTGGACCTTGGCCACTACGAGCGCTTTACGTCTTTAACTCTAAAACGCGAAAGTAACTTTACGACAGGTCAGGTTTATTTAAAAGTTATCGAAAACGAAAGAGCAGGGACCTATTTAGGAAAAACGGTTCAGGTTGTTCCGCATATCACTGATGAAATCAAAAGAAGAATTCACACTGCGAGTGAGAATTGCGATATCTTAATCGGAGAGATCGGGGGAACGGTTGGTGATATCGAATCACTTCCATTTATTGAATCAATCAGACAACTTGCTCTTGATGAGGGAGCGGCCAATGTTCTTTTTATTCACCTGGTTCTTCTTCCTTACATCGCAGCTGCCGGTGAGTTGAAATCAAAGCCAGCTCAGCACTCGGTAAAAGAGCTGATGTCTCAAGGGCTTTCTCCGCAAGTGATTGTTTGTCGCTCAGACAGAGAAGTGGATGAAGATACACTAGATAAAATTTCACGCTTTTGTAACGTTCCTAGAAAGAATGTTTTCCAAAGTATCGATATGGATTCAATTTATAAAGTTCCACTTGAATTTCATAAGCAAGGGCTTGATGAAAGAATCAGTGAGCTGCTTGGTATCTGGGCGCCGGAACCAAAGATTGCTGACCTGGAAAAAGTTGTTCACAACTTTACTCACCCTTTAAGAGAAGTGAAAATCGGGATTGTTGGTAAATACACAGACCTGGTTGAGTCTTATAAATCTTTAGATGAAGCTCTTAATCACGGAGCGATTGCCAACCAGTTAAAGTTCAAACCAATTTACATTGATTCTGAACAACTGGAAAAAGGTGCAAACCTGGATGAAGTGTTTAAAGGAGTTCAGGGGATTTTAGTTCCAGGTGGATTTGGAAGCCGTGGAACAGAAGGAAAAATTAAAGCGATTGAATACGCCAGAACAAAAAAAGTTCCTTTCTTGGGAATTTGTCTGGGTCTTCAATTATCAGTTATTGAATTTGCCCGCCACGTGGCCGGAATTAAGGA
>CAXHHE010000318.1:0-4211 GCA_964016365.1 uncultured Bacteriovorax sp.
GAGATAACTGAGCGTCTCGTGGGCTCGGAGATGTGTATAAGAGACAGCATCGAACGCGCTAACCCTGATGTGATTTTATGCCGCAACTTAGGAGCGGTTTATTATTTCCAGGATAAGAACTTTGAACTCAAAGGGGACTTTAGTCTTAACGTCACCAACTCAGTGACAGCGGAGTATTTCCTGGGGAAAAAACTCTCTTCAGTATGCGCCTCTTACGATTTAAATTCTCAGCAGCTTTTTGACATGGTTAAACACACTGGTGGAATCGAAGTCACCACTCACCAGTACATGCCTTCCTTTCACATGGAGCATTGTGTGTTTGCTGCTTTCTTAAGTGATGGAAAGAGTTTCAGAGACTGTGGAAAACCCTGCGAAGAACACAGACTGGAATTAAAAGATCAATTTGGAAACCACCACCAGATTAAAGCAGACCAGGAATGTCGCAATACCATGTTTAATGCCGTCCCTCAGTCTGCGGCGAAACTTATCCCTGAGCTTTTAGAGAAGGGTGTAAGCGAGTTTAGATTTGAGGCCCTGTATGAAAGAGGGGAAGAGCTTTCTAAAAAGATTATAGGCTACGCTAATCTGCTTAAAAATCAGAATGCGGAACTAACCAAAGAAATCATAGGTCACATTGGGGTTTTAGAGAAATACGGTCTTTCTGATGGGTCCCATCGCGAAGCTGAATACAAAGACAGAAAGAAGGGCTAGGTTTTTACTCCTGCCCTTTTAAATACTTCATCCACTTTTTAAATTGTGCTGAAACGTTTTCTGATTTAAGGGAGAAAACACCCGGGTCGTTCAGGAAAATCTCGGCCATATTCTCAGAGACATCAACGCTATTAAGTCCGTCGAAAATCACTTCTAGTCTGCCGTTTTGATCAACGATATAATAATACAGTTGCGGTTCGTCTTCGTATTGAATGATTAAAGCTGTCGCGATGGCCTTTTCAATCATGGGAATTTTAACGGCCAAATTCACAGCGTAGTTATCGGTGCGCTCTTTGGTTATCAGTTCAACCATTTTTAAAAGTGATTCTTTCCCGCTTTCCTCTGTTGAAATAATAATTTCATTAGGAAGATTGGCCTCATCGATTTTATCTGATTCACGGTTAAGGCAGTTTTTTAGGTCGGTACTTGATGTCCCTGAACATTGCAGGCCATAGCCTACCGGACCAAGCTCACGGGCCTGGGCAAATGTCATCAAGAGAGCAAGAAAGCTTACAAAGGTGAGCGCGGTTTTCATAAGAATTCTCCAGTGCTGGCGTTTATACCAGCACTGGAGAATTTTTGGGGGGTGTTGTAGAAATTATACTGTTTTTAAAGCGCTTCATGCCCATTTGCTGGGACATTTTTCGCAGGAGCACCTTCAGTTGGGACTTTCTTTACGTAAGTCTCTGAACGCTCAAGTGGAGTTAAAATCAGGTAAAGGGCCGGAACAACGAACAGGGTTAAAAGTGTCGAAATAATCGTTCCCCCGATAATCGATAGACCCATCGGGATGCGGGTTTCAACCCCAATTCCTGAACCTAGAACAAGTGGAGTGGCCGCTGCAACTGTCGCCACCGATGTCATGATGATCGGACGAAGACGAATCGGACACGCTAGTAAAAGGGCATTTAACGGCGTTTCATGGCGGTTGTCCATGTGGCCGTTTCTCACCTGATTGGTGAATTCCACCAGCATGATCGAGTTCTTTTTTGCAATCCCCATTAAAACGATAAGACCGATAAATGAGAAGAGGTTTAGTGAGATGTTAAACATCCACAGCGCAATCAAGGCCCCCGTCACCGAGAAAGGAAGGGCGACAAGGACAGAGACCGGGTGAATGAAAGAGTCAAACTGCACGGCCAGGATCAGGTAGGCAACTAAGATACCGATCATCAGGGCGTAGTATAAGCTAGAAAATGATGAAGCAAATCCAGCTGAAGCTCCTTCAAGGGCAAATGAATATGACGGAGGAAGAATTTCCTGCGCAATTTGTTTTGCACGCTCAAGAACCTTTGCTTGTGATTGCCCAGGAGCTAAGTTTCCATAGACGGAAATCGCTCTTTGACGGTTTACACGGGAAATACTTTGAATCGCATTTCCTTCTTCAATCGTTACGAGTTCGTAGAAAGGAATTAAGTTTCCGGCCTGGTTTCTCACATATAAATGTTTGAAGTCTTCCGGAGTGCGCACTTGTTCATCTTTAATTTTAAAGCGGATGTCGTAGCGTTTTCCATCGAAGGTGTATTTACCCTGTCTCACACCACCAACACCGGCAGCAAGAATCGCACCTACCGTTTCAACTGAAACTCCACGATCACTCATCGCTTTTCTGTTTGGCTTTAAGATGAGTTCAGGAATCCCTGAGCGGTAATCCGTGTCCATATCCACACCGATTTTTTCATCTTCAATACGTTTCATGAATTCTGCTGATTTGGCCTCCAGCACTTTTAAATCAGGGCCACGCAAGTTGATGGCAATCGGGTTCTGGCGACCAGAAGAAAGGTTTCTGGCAGAGTTATCTCTCAATGTCACACGGATGCCTTTGACGGCCTTAAACTCTTCGCGGAGTTGTTCCATGATCTGGATGTGACCCATCTTTCTTTCAGATCTAAGTTTCAGCGAGATCGGCATGAAAACCATACTCGTGTTTGATCCGGCACCGAAACCACCCACAGATGTAAAGTATCCTTCGATGTTTTCATTTTTCTTTAAGATCGCTTCAAGTTCTTGAGCTTTCGCACTTGTTGTTTCAAGTGAAGTTCCTGGAGGAGTCATCCCTTGCATAATGATGATGTCTTGATCTTGCAATGGAACGAATTCCTGGCGGACTTTACTGACCAGAACTAGCGAGACAACGAAGAAAACTACCGAGCCTAAAACCACGGCCCATTTCCACTCCAGTGTTTTTGCCAGAACTGCTTTATATTTGTCTCCAAACTTGTGGAAGACTTCATCCAAGTATCTTTCGAATTTAGAAACTTCTGGTTCCGTGCTCAATAAAGCGGCCGCACGCATTGGCGTGATCGTCACAGCTTCAAGAAGTGAGATCAGAACGCAGGCACACATTGTAACCCCGAACTGGAAAAAGAACTTACCAATGATCCCATCCATGAAAACAACTGGAAGGAATACGGCAACAACCGCTAAAGTGGCGGCGACTGCGGCAGGAAGAACTTCTTTTGCTCCTTCTGAAGCGGCCGTCTTTGAGTCTTTACCTAAGCGGTAGTGACGGACAATGTTTTCAAGTAACATGATGGCATCATCAACGACGATGGAAATCGAAAGAGTGAGGGCCAGTAGAGTAAAGAGGTTAAGCGTGAATCCAGAAAAGTAGAGGATGGTAAACGTCCCTACAATCGAGGTTGGAATTGAGAAGAGAATGTTAAGTGCTGCCTGAAAGCTTCCCAGGAATAGGAAACAGATCACGATGGTGATAAGCGCAGCCACCCAAAGTTTTTCAATCGTCAGCCCCACAGTTGCTTCAGTTGACTTCGTGAAGTTGATGTTTACGCGGTAGTTGTATCCCTTTGGAAAATTGCCTTTAATCTCTTCAAACTTTTTAATAACTTCTTCAGCAACTTGAACTTCGTTTGTTCCACGCTGCTTTCTTACTTGAATACCAATAGCTTCTTGTCCGTTTACACGGGCAAGGCGGCGGATATCAGAAAGACCGTCTTCTACTGTGGCGACATCTTTAATATAGATATTGCGATTAAAAATTCTCTCTCCACCACGGCGAAGAATGCGGATATTTTCCACTTCACTTAAAGCGGCGGCTTCACCCAGCCATCGTACACGAAGTTCTCTTTTTCCTTCGGTGAACTGGCCGGCAGCACTTTCAACGTGCTGAGAGTTTAAGGCGGAAATGACGTCATCAATGGTTAATTCAAAACGCTCTAGCTTTTTTGTATCAATCCAAACGCGAAGGTTTCTCTCAGAAGCTCCACCAACTGAAACCTCTCCAACTCCTGGAAGGAAGCGGATCTGGTCAAGCAGGTAGTTATCGGCCCAAGCGAGCATGTCCTTTAAATTTGAATCACTGAAAACCGAGATGATCAGAATCGGATCTTCTTCCGGGTTTTGTTTTCTAATAACCGCCGGGTCAATTCCTTGCGGCAGTCTTAATTGTGAAAGTGCCGACTGAACCTCTTGAAGAGCAACGTCGACGTTTCTATTGCTGTCTCTTATACACATCTGACGCTGCAGACGAAGGCTTCTGT
>CAXHHE010000319.1:0-4206 GCA_964016365.1 uncultured Bacteriovorax sp.
TGTGTATAAGAGACAGGCATGCATGCTTCCGTCAGCGCGTTTTCTTGTGAGTGTGCCGGCCTTATAGTGGTTTTTCCCAGTCCATGTACTTACGCGGTAGCTGATTTTTCCTGGAGTCACATCACTTCCCACTTTTCCAATATAAGGGTTGGGCATATTCACGTTTAAGATCGCATCTCTAATCCATGAAGTAAGACCGTGACCTAAGCGTCTGTCAAAAGCAATGCGCACGTTGGCCCCTTTGGCGGCAGCGTATTGCATAGCTCTTACGATTTCATAACCAGTTCCACCAAACATTGAGATTCTAATTTCATCTCCTTCCTTGGCAGAAAGAAGCATAGGCAGAATCACTCTGTGTTCAGCGTCGTCAGTTGGGGCAAAGTGCACGCGAACTTTTGTTCCATCATTAAAAGTGAAGAGGCGCTTACTCACCGGGTATTTTGAACGGTGGAATCTTCCAGCTAATGACGGCTCATTTTCACCTGGGTTTGTCACGAGTTTACTCTTAACCGCCAGGCCTTTGTCGAATTCAAACATGAGATTGAACTGATCTAAGAAAGCTTCTGCGATCGAGTTGTTTCTGATGTAAACAGACATGTTGGCATTGGCCTCAAGTCCCATGCAGTTTTTAGAAATATTGGCAGTTCCTGTCCAAACGGATTTGTCACCATTGCTATTTTCTAAAACAGCAAACTTGTTGTGCATGATTTTTGGAAATGACCACTCAACGCGGGCACGGGCCTCTTCTTCACTGCTAATTCCCGCGTTCATTTCACGCAGGAAGTGAGGAGTGCCATCGTATTGGAAGGTCACGTGCATGTTGTCCGGAGTCTCTGGGTTTTTTGAATTCCCAAAAATGTACTTGTCGGCGTATTCTGGGCGATTCACATAACTAAAGACCCATGGGCTTTGGCTTCTTTCTACACCCATAACGTCGACAACGGCACGAACCTTTGTTTCAGATTTTGCGCGATCAAGGATGGATTGATACACACCACTCATACTTCCTTCGATGTCATCAATTCCATACATCGCAAGAGATAAACTCTTATCAGCATCGGCCTTGATTTTTTCAGCGAAACGATCGGCCACACCAGCGCGTGGGCTTTTGTCCCAGGCCTCAGTAAAATAAACATCCATATCCAGAGACTCACCGGCGTGAACAGGGGAGCTCAGGTCTGATTTTTCGATACGGAAATCGGCAGTCGGTTTAAAAGCTGGAGTTTTTTCTAAGCATTCCCAATCAATCATGCTTGAGCAATCAAGAAATTGAGTCGAAGCAATAAATAGTCTCAGCACTGCTCTTAAGTTAGAAGGAGTTTTATCTTCTTCTTCACCGCCAGTGTCGTTGTCATCAGAGCCTTGTTGTTGTGTTTGAGGTAAATCAAAAAGTTTATCTTTGATTTTATCTTTGGCAGTAACTTTTTTATTTGTTGAGGGAGTCTCATCTCCTTCAGTCACTTCGGCTTCGGCCTTCTTTAAATCTCTCGTTGTTAATCCTAAGAACAGAAGATAGTCACGCAGCTTAGTTGCCGCCGCAGTTAACTCCTCATCCGTTTTTCCTTTTGTGCGGTTTTTAAGTGCTTTTTTTATTTCACCTAGGAGCTCTCCATCATCACTGGTTAATTTAGGAAGAACCTGTACGAGGGTAGGTGCATCGAGTGTTGAAGCTGTTTTTCTTAGCGGAGCATTTGCACACGCAGAAAGAAAAATCAACGTTGCTAGAAGAAGAGAGGTTTTAGGTCTTAGCATTTTTTCCATCAGAACTCCGTTTGATACTAATCATATCTAAACAAAATTCTAACGGATTCTTAAAGGCAGATGTAGCAGGCAGGATGGGCCACGCCATGACCGACTAAAACGGTTTCTTTGTTTTCTTAACGGGCAAACCAAACGTGGCTGATGAGATTGTCACTGAAGCCATAGATGGCCACAACGTGTGATGGATTTGGTCCTGCACCGGTGACCCACTCTTCATCGAGGACGGAGTCGTTCAAGACCACGCGGCTTCTTAATTCGCAGTGAAGCGCTGGATTTTCTTCAAATCTCTTCCTGTACATCTCTTTAAAAGTCTCGATGTTGTCACAGGTTTTTTCGTTTTGAGCAAGCCTGAAAACCTGAACTTTAGGGTGGTAGAAAGTGACAAATTTTTCGATATCGCGCTGGTTATAAGCTTCCAGTTGTCCCTGGGCAAGTTCGATCATTCTTTCTTTGGTAATGCTCATGCTTATCTCTTAAAAATGTTCTAGTTGTTTAAAATAAAATTTTTTTTATTTCTGTTCAGTCACAACCCAGGTCTTATCCATCGTCACACCGGTTACATTCAGCACTTTTTTAGAGTTCCATCTAACTTGAACTGATTTGATAACCTTAGAATTCCCCAGACCAAAGTGCAGTGTCGGGTCGTTTTGCTGGCTTAGTGTTCCCGTGACGCCTTCAAACTGTCTTAGGAAAACGCCTTTGTCAGTTGTAATTCTCACTTGAGTCCCTACTGGATTTTTTCCTGAAGCATTTCCTACAAGTCTGATTTTGACATAGTGGTTTTTAGGGTTGGTGTAAATGTTCTGGAAGATTTGAAGCTTTTGATCGCTCTCTGGAGTCTCTCTTCCTGAAATAATTAAATCCATGCGACCGTCGTTGTTGAAGTCCGCCCAAATTCCACCATAGCTGTCGTAGACACGGATAGGCTCTTTATCTCCAACATCTTTGAACTTGAAATTCCCGAGGTTTTTAAAGAGCAGAGAGTAAGAGTAGTTTAACTTATAAACTTGAGACACATAGGTATCAATGAGTCCGTCATTGTCAAAGTCTGCAGCTGTGATTTGCGACCACAGCTCATCACCTTTGTAAGCGCTGTAATCACCAATGGGTTTCATTGGAATGCCAGATTGTTTTCTCACATCAATGAACTTGTAGTCAGGAGCTCCTGAGTTCTTATAGATTTTGGAATCATCACAAATGTAGCCGCGGTAATCGTATCCTCCGCTGTTGGTCGTTCCTACAAATTTATGAACCAGGTTTGCTGCCCATAAATCGAAGTTTCCATCATTGTTGAAATCGGCCCAGACTGAACCAATCGTGTGTCCGTATTGCGGACCGAAAGATTTTTTAAGATGGGCATCGTAAAAAGTTTTCGAGTCAAAATCACCTTGAACTTTATACTTGGGAGCAGACTCAACATAAGTGTTTCCTGATTTCTTAAACAGGAAGTTTTGTTTTAAGCGGTAGTTAGAAAAATACACTTCATTGACTGAGTCGTTGTCGAAGTCCGCCCATTGCATCCCGCGCACGTAGGCCGGGTATTTATCCAGGTTAAAGCGAGACGGGTCTTCCTTAAATGTTTTACCTGCGATGTTTAAGTAGAATTTAGGCGGAAGAAAAGAGAAGGTGTTATTTTCGTGGTTTTCCGACTGACCGACAAGAAGATCGGCAAAGCCGTCTCCGTTAACATCAGCAAAAGAAAGAGTGTAGGCCTTTTCCGGAAGTCTCAGCCCATATTGTTGACTCATATTCACGAAGACTTTATTTTTCTGGATGAAAACCATTCCCTTTGTCGTGATAATGTCGAGCTGCCCGTCATTGTTGATATCTATGAAAACCGGATAGCCTGATAGTTTATCCAGACCGGCCTTGACTGTGACATCCTCAAAAGCGATGTCCTTTCCTGAAATGTTTCTGAAAAGATGGTCTTTAGCAATGATGTCCACGCGCCCGTCATTGTCGTAGTCTCCGGCAATGATAGAAGAAGAGGCCATGTCACTTGGGATACCTGATTCATCGGTGACGTCTTCAAAATAAAGTCCGCGCTTATTGTCTGAAGAAATCTCGCGTTTTGTTTTTACATGTTGTTTTGGTGAACAAGCGGCAAGAACTAGCATAAGAATTAAGTATTTTTTCATAAAAACCTTATAGTAAATCTTTAATGTCGTAATGAGTTTTATCAATGGCCTTTGGGTCTTTGAGGACTTCCAGAAGCGCCATCGCTACCTTATCGGCAGAAAGGAGCAAATTCTTTTCTTTTAATTGCTTAAAATCATCCAGTCTGCTGAAGGTTTTTGACTTCTGTTTTCTTATAGTTGCCTGCATATTTGTGTCCATAACCCCCGGGCTAAAGTCCAAAAAACGAAAATTGTTTATTTTTTTGTAATCGTCGGCCAGGCAATCAGTGAACATACGAAGGCCTGCTTTTCCCGAACAATAAAGGGA
>CAXHHE010000320.1:0-4190 GCA_964016365.1 uncultured Bacteriovorax sp.
GGCAGCGTCAGATGTGTATAAGAGACAGCTCTTAGGAAGTTCAGTTCTAAACTCAACCAGTTTTGGGACTTTGTAGCCAGTCAGTTCTTTGCGGCAGAAAGCAATGACTTCTTCCGCTGTTAAACTCTCATCTTTTTTCACGATGAAAAGTTTAATGGCCTCCGTTGATTTCTCATCAGGAACACCGATGGCCGCCACTTCAAAAACCTTCGGATGAGTGGCCACAACATCTTCAATCTCATTTGGATAAACGTTAAATCCTGACACCAGGATCATGTCTTTTTTACGGTCGACGATTTTGACAAAACCATCACTATTCATCGTTCCGATATCACCTGTCTTAAAGTATCCGTCAGCCGTCATAACCTTAGCCGTTTCATCGTCGCGATTCCAGTATCCCGGCATAACTTGAGGTCCTTTAATACAAATCTCACCGACTTCATCGATGCCTAGATTTTTATCATTGTCGTCTTTAATCACAACGTCAGTTGAAGGAATCGGCAGACCAATAAAACCATTGTAGGCTTTAATATTAATCGGGTTAATACATGCTGCCGGCGATGTTTCCGTTAGCCCATAAGCTTCAAGTAAAACTTTTCCAGTGACACTCTTCCATTTTTCAGCAACGGCTTTTTGTACGGCCATCCCTCCACCGAGAGCGATTTTCATAGAAGAGAAATCCAACGTTTTAAAATCTGGCTGGTTTAACAAACCATTAAAAAGAGTGTTTACACCTGGAAGAACAGTGAATTTCCATTTTCTTAATTCACCAATGAAAGCTTTCATATCTCTTGGGTTTGTAATGAGAACGTTGGTCGCTCCAATCGAAACAAACACCATTGAAACCGTCAGTGAGAAAATGTGATAAAGCGGAAGTGGTGAAATAAGAATTTCTGTCTGTCCGCCAATCGCAGGAGAAAGCCACGCGCGCGCCTGGCACATATTCGCCACCATATTTTGATGAGTGAGAATAGCCCCTTTCGCGACACCTGTTGTTCCACCAGTGTATTGTAAAAAAGCGATATCTGATTGACTCATACTTGGCTTTCTAAATTTACTTGCATCGGCCATGCGCAGTTCAGACATAAAACTCTTCGCACTTGGAATACTCCACGCTGGAACCATTTTCTTAATTTTCTTGATGACGAAGTTCACGATCATCGATTTTGGGAAACCAAGCATATCGCCAATATTTGTTGTCAAAACATGCTTGCAGTCAGTCTTATCCAGGATCCCCTGAAGGGTGTGGCAGGCATTTTCGAAAATAACGATGGCCTTAGCCCCCGAGTCCTTGAGCTGGTGCTGAAGTTCACGTGCCGTGTAAAGTGGATTGACGTTTACTGCGACGAATCCACCCCTTAGGATACCAAATAAGGCCACTGGGTATTGCAGAATATTGGGCATCATCAGGGCCACACGGTCCCCTTTTTGTAGCTTAAGATCGTTTTGAAGGTAGCTGGCAAATTGGCGGCTTAGGTGATCAACCTCTTGATAAGTAAGGCCTTTGCCCATGCAATTAAAGGCTTCTACTTGAGAGTATTTACCAAAACTCTCATCCATTAAGTCACCTAATGAATGGTACTTTTGCATCTGATCTTCGATGGTCGCAGGAACGCCAGACTGATAGTTTTTAAGCCAAATTTTCTCCATAAAATCCCCTCGAAAAAGTGTTCCATAAAAGTTTAATAGACAATGTAAGATTACGCAAAGTGCTGTGAAGCAAATTTCTTTAATTTTATGTTTGAACAGAATATGAATCGTGTTATACCTGAGGTCTAATAGTTACTTTGGTCCTAAGAAATTACCTGTCTTTGACCATTTTTTTGGAGTTTTTTGTATGGCTACTAAATTGTATGTTGGAAACCTTCCTTACTCAGCGAAAGAAGAAGCACTAAAAGAGCACTTCTCTTCAGCTGGATCAGTTGCATCAGTGAAAATCATCATCGATCGCGAAACTGGTAGATCAAAAGGTTTCGGATTCGTAGAAATGGATTCAGATGATGGAGCTCAAAACGCTGTATCACAACTTGATGGTCAAGAGTTCGAAGGACGTTCACTAAGAGTTTCTGAAGCTAAACCTCAACCAGAAAGAACTGGTGGTGGATTTGGTGGTGGATCACGCGGTGGATTCGGTGGCGGAAACCGTGATGGCGGTGGACGTGGTGGATTCGGCGGCGGACGCGGAAGAAGAGAATAATCTTTTTAAAAGACTATCCATATACGGCGGCTCCTTCGGGAGCCGTTTTTATTTGAGCTGAATGAACACTCCTACTCTCATTGAAAACATCGACTATACAATCAACGAAGACGGCAACCTGGTCTTCACTGCTCACTATCTTTTAAAGCGCGGACATTGCTGCCAGAGCGGTTGTCTTAACTGCCCTTACGGATACAAGGATAAGGCCGATCCAAACGTTCCTGCGGAGTTTAATGACTCGTGGGAAGACGATTGTTCGTACGACAACGAAGAAAACGACGATTAACATCTAACCATTCCTTAGACACCATTCCATTCGCCCTATTTGAGATATAAAATCAACCTATGGAATTCGACTATATTGTCATTGGTGCCGGCAGTTCAGGACTTACCTTTGCTGCACTAATGGAGAAAAAAGGATTTAAAGTTGCTGTGCTTGAGGCCCATTCGCTTCCGGGTGGATGCTCTTCGTATTTTGAACGCGAAGGCTACATCTTTGATGCCGGGGCCACCACTCTTTCTGGACTCAAAGAAAATCGTCCGCTCTATAATCTGATAAAACAACTGGATTTAAAATTAAGTCTCACACCTATTGATCCAGGGCTTACCTCCATCCTGCCAAATAAAACAGTATCGCGTTTTAAAAATCAGGAGAAATGGAGAAGCGAATTAGAAAAAAAATTCCCTGCCATTGACCATAAAAAACTCTGGGAAAAATTAAGTGATATAGAGGAAAAAGGATGGCATCTGTCCCGCTCCTTTAAAAACATTCCGCTTAGGTCTATCGGAAGCATGAATGGTTTTCTCAAGCTCGATACAGTTAAGGCCCTTTCATCACTGCCAGCACTTTTAACCAGTGTGGGAAGCGAGCTTCGTTCATTAAAAATAGATGATCCTGAGTATCTCTCGATGCTCGATGAACTTCTTTTTATTACAGCTCAAAATCACCTGGATGATACACCTCTTTTAATGGGAGCAATGGGACTTTCGTATCCCGATGACACTTACTATGCAACCGGAGGAATGAAAGCTTTCTCCGAAGCACTGGCAGCTAAATGCTCTCATCTGTTTTATCGTCAATTAGTAAAAAAAATCGTTCCTCCTTCTTCAAATCAAACTGGCTTTGAAGTAGTGACCAGTAAAGAAACCTTTAAAGGTAAAAACGTCGTCTCAACCATCCCTCTCTGGAACCATACAGATCTTTTTGAAGAAGAAAAAATTAAAAACTTCTTTCATCGTTATCCTGCACCAGATCCCTCTGAATGCTGGTCAGCTTTTATGATTTATCTGACAATCCCGCTGAATAAAAATCGTGAAGGACTATATTATCAAATCCACACTGCTCCTATTCCACACTGTGGTACTCGCTCTTTTTTTGTTTCTCTTTCGCATCCAGATGATCATCTCAGATCAATTAATGGAAGACAGGTGGTCACTATTTCGACTCATACAAAAACCAGTCAATGGATGAATTTAAGCAAGGAAGATTACCAAAAGAAAAAAAATGAATGCGCTCAGTTTATCCTGGGGAGCTTAAAAGAAAAATTTTCTTTGAAAGATGAAGATCTAAAAAATATTTTTAGCGGATCACCTAAGACATTTATCAAATACACCCATCGCTATAATGGGTTAGTCGGGGGAATCCCCCATTCACTTAAAAGAAATCCACTGGATTTCCTCATTGCCAAATCACCGTTGCCAAACTTTTACATGTTAGGAGACACACAATACCCTGGACAGGGAATTGCTGCCGTCGTCATGGGTGCACAAAATTTAAGTAAGTTTCTCGATTAATTAATCGGTTCGAAGAACGTCACCTTACCAGTTGTCAGTGAGTGATAAGCTGGAATGATTTTTAATTTTCCAGACTTGATCCCAGGACTTAATACAGGTCCAACGGTCTGTAGCTGTTGAGCTACTTTTCTAGCGTTGGCGATGATTGAATAATACCTGTCTCTTATACACATCTCCGAGCCCACGAGACGCTCAGTTA
>CAXHHE010000321.1:0-4188 GCA_964016365.1 uncultured Bacteriovorax sp.
GAGTTCCTGGAGGAATTATTTGCGCTTGAAGAGAAAGTGATTTTTGTCATTGATGAATTTCATTTATTTTATTACTGGGGGCAAGGCTTTCGTCCAATACTCCATGACCGCTTTCTCGCTATTTTGAATTGTTGTTTTCCCGTGTTGGCTGTGACGGCGACGATGGATCAGGAAGTGATGGCGGGATTAAAAAAAGACCTGGAGTACTATCAGGATTTCTGGATTCATCTCGACTACGGCAATCATGCCCTTCATCGAAAACCAGAAAAACAATTGAGCTTTTATGGGATGAAGCCGGCCTATATACAAAAAGCTTTTTGGAGAGAGTTAAGACAAAAAGAGAAGGAACACATTTTTCTTTATTTCTGTGCTTACCGCTCGCAGGTGGATGAACTCACTGACCGGGCAAACCGCTTGGGGTTTAAGGCCCTGGGGTGTGTTGGTGGAGAAGTGGAGTCTTTTTTAGAAAATATAGAAGAAAACAAAGGCGAGATTGACTGCATCTTTTCGACGACAACTTTAAGCCACGGAGTGAATCTCCCGGAGATCAAAAAAGTTTTTATTGATTACGAAGTGAAGAATTACGACTTCTGGCTCCAGATGATTGGCCGGGGTGGAAGAAGGGGGAGTGGGTATGAAGTCTATACAACTGATCGTTTTCATACGACTAAAAAAGAAAGATTAAAACATAAAGCAAAAATCGTTTTGGGAGACCTTCTGGGAATTGAAATCTAGGAGACAAACATTTTCTCCTTCAGGTAAGATGGGAGGATGCAAACCAAAGTTGAAGGGCTAGTCCTTTCGAAAATTCCCTACGATGAACGCCACATTATCGCTCATCTTCTGCTTAGAACAGGAAGAAAAATTTCTGTGGTCTTTTACGGTGGACGCGGCGGCGGGAAAAAACAAAAGTCTTCGATCATCGAACTTGGTTTCATGCTTTCAGTAGAGCTTTCTCAAGCAAAAAATCATTCTGATATTTATCATGCTAAAGAATGGAATTTGATCTGGCATCACGATTTGATCCGCTCTAATCACAGTGCTTTTTACTTGATGTGTTTTTTCTTAGAAGTTATCAACCGCATTTCTCCGACAGAAAACCTGCATGACGTGCATGAAGAAAACACCGAGATGGTAGGGCTCTTTACATCGTTAAGTAATGCTTTGGTGCACCTGGAAAAATCCCTTAAAGAGAATTCATTTTATATTCACTCGCACGCTGTCATCTTTTTAACGAAGACCTTACTTCATCTGGGAGTCTTTCCAGAGCGCGAGCACTGTACGTTGTGTGGCATTGAGTTGGGTGGATTCAATGATATGTACTTGCTTTCAGAAGAAGGGGGCTTCTCTTGTCCTCCTTGCATGAACCAGAGAAAATCTTACTCCGTGCAATCAGGTCGTGAGCTTTGGGAAATTGTCGGCCACATTGCCCACACGAAGTACTCAGAACTCCATGGGCTTAAGCTGGAATACAAATCACTTCCTAAAATGCTCTTCCACTATTTTTGTTTCCAATTCCATTTTGAAGAGAAAGATTTTAAGACCGCTCCTATGGTATTTTAGCCTCTTATGGGCTAATCTGGGGCATGATTAAAAAACTTATCCAGCAGCTATGGCCTTACATTAAGCCATATAAATCTATGGCCCTTGCGGCCTTTTTATTATCATTCGTTTTAGCGGCCTTAACGGGAGCGCAAGTAAAACTGATCAAGCCTATTTTTGATAGCGGTCTATCGGGATCAGCGACACTTAAGGAAGTTCTTACTCTTTCAGGTCTGTTACTGCTTTTAGGTGTGATCAACTTTCCGGCGAGATACTTTCACTTCTACTGGATGAGATACGTTGGCGAAAAAATGAACTCAGATATGAGATCAACTCTTTTTGCGAAACTCCAAAGACTGCCGACAAGTTTTTACAATCAAAACAAACAAGGCCGTATGCTTTCGACGGTTCTTAACGACGCTGAGATTTTCGCTCAATCGTTTAGAGCTTTGATTGACATTATCAGAGAGCCGGTAAAGGCACTGGTGTATCTGGGACTTGCGATTTACAGCGACTGGCAGTTAACTCTGGTCATTTTAGTTGTTGGTCCTCTTTTCGTTATGATTTTCCAGATCAGCGGGAAGAAGATTAAAGCAAATCAAGGCCAGGTTCAGGAAGGACGAGCTGAATTAACTCACAATTTAGCTGAAGGTCTTTCAAGTCATAAAGTGACAAAAGCTTTTAATCTGCAAAAATTCGTGATGGAACGTTATGAGAGATCGCAGGATTATTATTTTAAATTTCAAATGAAGACGACGAAAGTCGAAGAGATTGCTCACCCCATTGTTGAGCTTATTGGTGCGATTGCGTTTTCTTTGGTTATCGTTTTTGCTTACTACAGAATTAAATCAGGTGCGATGACTGTCGGGGATTTTATTCAGTTCGTAGCAGCACTTGCGCTTTTAATGGATCCAATCAGAAAGTACTCTCAGGCCAACGTAAAACTTGGACAAGGATTAGCAGCAGCAGATCGTATTAACCAGATTCTTGATCTTGAAGAAGAAGTTGATAGAGGGACTTACGAGATTAAATCATTTAACGATGAAATCGCAGTTAACAACGTGACGTTTGGTTACGGTGAAGCTGATGTCCTGAAAGATTTTTCTCTCAAGGTTAAAAAAGGTCAGAAAATCGCTCTGGTTGGTTTATCAGGTTCTGGAAAGTCGACATTGATCAACCTGCTTCTTGGTCTTTACCCGCTTTCAAAAGGCTCGATCACGATTGATGGAAGATCTCTTTCTGATATTAAGCTTAAAGAATTAAGAAAACGTTTTGGATTAGTGTCTCAGGATATTTTCCTGTTCCACGATACAATTAGAGAGAACTTAACCATTGGTGGAACATTCAGTGATGAAGAAATTCAGCGCGCCCTTGAAGTGTCCTACGCTTCAGAGTTCGTGAGCAAGCTTCCACAAGGTCTAAATACTGTTGTAGGGGATAGAGGAGCGAAGCTTTCAGGAGGACAACAGCAGCGTTTAACGATTGCCCGTGCCTTCTTGCAAAACACTGACATTCTTCTTTTTGATGAAGCGACCAGTGCCCTTGATAACGAATCAGAAAAAGTTGTTCAAAGAGCTCTTGAGTCTATCGCTGGAAACAAAACAGTTATTGCTGTTGCTCACAGGCTTTCGACGATTCAGGACTATGACCGCATTTTCGTTTTAAAAGACGGGCGCCTGGTTGAAGAGGGAACTCATAACGAACTGATGTCAAACAACAGTGAGTATAAAAAACTTTACGAGCTTTCGCTTAAAGCTTAGGTTCGAAGGATTTTTAAGGCCCCTCTGAATTTACTCATAAATTCAAAAGGTGATTTGGTTTTGACTGCGCTTCTGAAAATGTAGCGCGGTCTGAAATAAAACTTACGGTAGGCATACTTATGCAACTCTACCAGCCTCTTCATCGGCACATACTCTTCCCAATGATCCACTTTAAAATCTTTCGTCGGATTCATGGCAAACTTCTGCCATCTTCCACCTTCGATTAATCCTTTGGCCACTGCCTGGTCGTAAGCTTCGGTGTGTGGATAAAGAGTCATAATATTAAACTGGGCATAGTCCGGGTCTAAGTCGACCAGGAACTGAATGTTCTTGATGATGTCTGCCTCTGATCTTTCATGGGGAAGACCAATCATATAATCGGCCACAGAGATGATTCCAAGCTCTCGGCACCAGCGGAAAGCATTCTGAATTTTTTCAACGTTGCAGCCTTTCTTTAAAACTTTTAGCCCTTCATCGCTTCCGGTTTCCACGCCAAAAGAAATTAAGCGGCATCCATTTTTTTTAGCGATGGCCAGGGCCTCTTTAGTAAGCGAATTCACACGCCCCCTAAAATCCCAGGTGATCTTAAGCTCTCTGCGCTCAAACTCTTCACAGATTTCAATAAGGCGCTTAGGAGTGATGTTAAAGAGGTCATCGTAGAAATGAAATTCATCGTAACCCAGTTTTAAACACTCTTCGATTTCATCAGCGATGAGTTTCGGGCTTCTCGCACGGTATTTTTTGTAAGGAACGTTACAAAACGTACAAAGGTAAGGGCAACCACGGCTGCTGATAATTGTCGCCAGGTTACTGCTCACACCTAAAATGCTGCTGTATTTGATACTGTCTCTTATACACATCTGACGCTGCCGACGAAGGCTTCTGT
>CAXHHE010000322.1:0-4185 GCA_964016365.1 uncultured Bacteriovorax sp.
AGATAACTGAGCGTCTCGTGGGCTCGGAGATGTGTATAAGAGACAGGTCCTAAAAGGTCCTGAACCTGAATAAATACAATTCTTGATGGCGATGACATAAGCACCTGAATCATTTCCCAATGATTAGGACGCTCCACTTGTAAATCATGATCAACTCTATCTTTATCTTCTTTAGATAAACTCTTGTACCAACCCATTAATGTATCACAATCATGTGTGCCAGTATAAGCAACAGTATCGTACTCATAGTTTGTCAGCTTATGAGGATTATTGGCCCCACCAAGCATAAATTCAAGAACACGCATACTCGGGAAGTTAAAAGCTTTTCTCAATTGCTCGACTTCGGGAGTAATGTAACCTAAATCTTCAGCGATAATTTCCGGGTAATCGCGCAGGCTTTTAAAAAGATCTGAGCCTGGCCCTTCATACCATTGTCCTTCAGAAGCATCAGGTGCACTGACTTTGGAGATCCAGGTCGCTACAAATCCACGGAAGTGGTCGATGCGAATGACATCAAAATAACGTTTTAAGAAACTAAGTCTCTTATTCCACCATTCGTAGTTGTCTGCTTTTTGCGCCTTCCAGTTATAAATAGGTGTTCCCCATTTCTGGCCAGTCTTGCTAAAAGCATCGGGAGCGGCACCTGTTTCATATTCCATTTCCATCTGGTCATTTAAGTAAAACTCTTGCGGGTTTTTCCAAACATCCATGCTGTTGTAAGAAACAAAAATAGGCAGGTCGCCAACGAGTTTTATATTTTTTGAATTGGCGTATTTTTTAAGTTCACTCAATTGAGAGAAACAAACAAACTGCGAGAACAAATGAAAGTCCACAAGCTTTTGTTCTTCAGGATTTAGTTTCGGCCCTCCCCACTTTCTAAAGTCATAACCGCGAGTCTCGCAAAGCGCTCTATAGGTTGCGTAGTCTTGAACCCAGTCTTTTTCATCTTTTAAAAATTGGTGAAAAGTTGAACCTGGAAGGAATTTTTCGTAGGCAATCTTAAGAGCTTCACGTTTATTTGCCCTAGAGCGTTTGAAATCCACACGCTCTGTATTGAGAATAAATTTGTGGTAAAGCGCCGGCTCTACTTCAAACTCCTTTATCAATAAATCAGGTGAAACGTAGTATTCCGCACACCCAAAAGCTGAATCAGTCGCATAAGGGCAACCTGAATCATCCGTATTTCCAATAGGAAGAATCTGCCAAAACTTCTGCCCCGCTCGTGCCAGGTCATCAATAAAGGCATAGGCCTGAGGTCCAAAGTCGCCAATCCCATATGATGTCGGAAGACTGGTGATATGACATAAAATCCCGGAATGTTTTGTTCTATCCATTAATTAATACCACATCATGTATCCGTACTCGAACGGATGCACTAAGAAATTATCATGCCCATAAACTCTGAAGCGGATTTTTTTTGAGTCATTTGCTTTGAATTTTAATTCAAAGTGACCCACACCATCTTCAAGCGGTCCTTTTAATCTTAACTTTTCCGTTTGAACGTTGTCTGTTTTTAAATCACAGATTACGGCTTCAACAATCACTGACTCAGGTTTTAAATCCCCAAGATAAGTTCCCACGTGTATGTGTGCTTCATTTGTTTCAAACACGCGTCCGGGGAATGTAAACTCTGCCGGGTACTCTACGTGGTGAAGCGGCGAATTCCAGCTCTTATCAAACTGCGAAGGCACTTCAACATGGTTTCCATCAAAGTGAACGTAAGTGAAATACATCCCTTTCCAGTTCATCTTTAAAGCGCGACGGTTATCAAGGTAAGTATTAATCAGGTCACCGTTGTTTTTATACTTGTCTCCGTACGCTACGGCCGGAGCATAAAACTTCGTCATGTAATCCTGAACCATACGGTGAGTTGAGTAACGAGAGATATTTGTTACAAAACTGATTTTTGTTTTTTCAATCCAAGCTGCACTTGAGCCGTTTTCCCCTTTAGATTTATCAGCGTAATAAAGTGGAAGGATAGTCTGCTCAAGAGTCTTATAGAAATCAATCGCGTCTTCGTAATCCTGGATTTCATCGTTAGCGAAGTCTTTTTCTTCACCGATGGCCCATCCATTGTTTCCATCAAAGGCCTCTCTCCACCATCCATCAAGAACAGAGAAGTTTAGTCCAAAGTTAATAGGAACTTTCTGTCCAGATGTTCCACTCGCTTCCATCGGACGTCTTGGGTTGTTTAGCCACACGTCTGATCCACTGACTAAGTGGCGAGAGATATTCATGTCGTAGTTTTCCAGGATAATCACTTTTCCTTTCAGGCTCGGCATGCGCGAAAATTTGTAAATCTCTTCAATATACTTTTGTCCTGGAACGTCTTGAGGGTGAGCTTTTCCCGAGAAGACGAAAGCAACCGGACGATCCGGATTATTAACCAGAGCTTCAAGTTTCTTTAAGTCTTTAAAGATTAAAGTGGCACGCTTATAAGTCGCAAAACGACGGGCAAATCCAATAACCAGAGTTTTGTCATCTAGGTAAGTATCAACCGCATCGATTTCTTTTTGCGGTTCATTATTTTCTTTTAATTGTTTTTTCAGTTGAGCACGGACTAATGAAATCATTTTTGATTTCAGAGCAACCTTCGTTTCTCTGATTTTAGAGTTAGAGATATCCCCTGCTTTTTTCCAGAAGTCGTGGTTAGCAAGTTCGTCTTCCCACTTTGCCCCGACTGTTTCATTGAGAAGGTTCTTCACATCAAGGGCCATCCACGTTTGAACGTGAACACCGTTTGTGATGTGAGACATTGGGTTTTCTACCTCAGGAACATGAGGCCATTGGTCGCGCCACATTTTTTGTGCGATTTTTCCGTGTAGTTCACTGACTCCGTTATAAAAACGGGCAACGTTGATCGCAAAAACGGTTAAGCTGAAGTATTTGTAGTCGCTCTTTTCAGGAACAATTCCCAGCTCAACAAAACGCTCCCATGAAATATTAAATCCTTTAATCATCTTGAAAAAATGCTTGTGCATTAAAGGAAGTGAGAAAGCTTCGTTTCCAGCAGGCACCGGAGTGTGAGTGGTAAAAAGACAGTTAGAAGCACAAAGAATTTTTGCTTCATCAAAAGTCATTGAACGCTCTTTCATGGCGTTTTTAATTCTCTCTAATTGGAAGAATCCACTGTGTCCTTCGTTCATGTGGAAAGCTGAAGGTTCAATTCCTAAAGCTTTAAGAAGTTTTACCCCACCGATTCCCAGGATCACTTCCTGAGAAATCCTCATTTCTCTATCCCCACCGTAAAGCTTAGCTGTTAACAAGCGGTCTGCTTCAGAGTTTGCCGGGTGATTTGAATCAAGGAGGTATAGCTCGCTTGAACCAACCATTGCTTTATGGGCCTGAACTTTGATTGTTCTTTCTGCCAGCTCCAGGTCAAAAACCAGAGTCTCTCCGTTTTTAGTCGTCACTGGAGTTAATGAAAGGTTTTCTGGTTGGAACTTTCCGTAAAGGTCTAATTGTTTTCCGTCTTCATTGATTCTTTGAGTGAAGTATCCGTTTGAGTAAAAAAGACCCACGAACACCATTGGGATACCTAAATCAGAAGCCGACTTTACATGGTCCCCTGAAAGAACTCCCAATCCACCACTGTAAATAGGAAGAGCTTCGTGAATCCCGTACTCCGCTGAGAAATAAGCAATCGGTCCCTTCACATTAGCAAAGTTTTTATTAAACCAAGTGTCTTTGCGGTTTAAGTACGTAGTCAATCTTGAATGAAGATCACCCACTTTCTTTTTTAGGTCTTCATTGTTTAAAGACGCTTCAAGGTCTTTTGTATTCTTAAGAACCAAAACCGGGTTTCTTGTCTCGGCCCAGACTTCTTTGTTCATTGATGAAAAAAGATTCCATACGTCCTGATTCCAGCTCCACCAGTAATTGTAGGCCAGGTCATTTAATTGCGATAAAGTCGTCATAGTTGTCTCTCTCATTAAAGTTTTTCAAAATTATAAGTGTAGTTTCTCATGTTAAATCTAAAAGTGTATTTCCCCGCATTCAGTGTCACGCGGACGTTTTCTGAGTTTGGTGTGTAAGTTAAGAAGCGCGGGTCGACTGATTTTCCTAAATCAATATTCCAACTCTTACTTCCCAGTTTAAAATCCAGTGTCCCGGTTTTAGTAATATCAATTCTCGCCGTCAGTTCTTCCTGATTAGCAGGATTCACTTTCAACTCTGTTGATTCAT
>CAXHHE010000323.1:0-4180 GCA_964016365.1 uncultured Bacteriovorax sp.
ACACAGAAGCCTTCGTCGGCAGCGTCAGATGTGTATAAGAGACAGACAATAGACGATGGAAGCGGCTGTACCCAGTTCTTTGGAACTTGGTAGTAAGCGTTCACAGACTTCTCACCTTCAGACTTTGGAAGAACATCTAGCTTTGACTGAGCAATGGCCTTTGTTAAGTCCATCGATCTTGAAAGAACAGCAGCTCTCACTGCTCTGTCCGCATTTACAAGTCCTGAAGTTGAAACCTTTCCTTTTAACCATGATTTCACATCAACAGTCTCAAGGATGATTTTCTTGATTCCTCTGAAATCAAGAGATGGGTTTGCATCTTTAACCGCTCCAGCGATACCAGCAACGTAAGGAGCTGCCTGGCTCGTTCCAGAAACGTGGATGTATTTGTTCATTGGAGAAGTTGAAAGGATTCCTACTCCCGGAGCTGCAACTTCTACGTTTTTTACACCGTAGTTAGAGAAGCTTGCAAGCGCTTGGTCGCCTAATGTAGCAGCAACAGAGATCTTGTTTTCCCCTACAACGTTTGTTGGAGTTGTTGGCTTAAGATCGTTGTCTGATCCATCGTTACCAGCAGCAAAGATGAATAGAGTTTTTGGAGCTGAAGTTAAGAAGATTTTTGATTCCTTAACTGCCACTTCAAAGAAGTAGTCTGTGTATGTTTTTAGTTCAGCTTCAGTTGGAGCTTTTTTGAAGATTGATTGGTAAAGTTGAGCAATCACTCCACCGATTTGGTCGTAACCAGTTCCGAATGACCCGTTCATAACGTCAGCTTTAACGCTATTTAGGTATCCACCGATTTCTCCATAAACAGCTGACTGTTGTTTTGCCAGAGCACCAAGGGCCTGCTTAACCAGGAAATCTTTCACTCCGCCTTTATCAGCAAGAGAGATTTCTTCTTTTTTATCTCCTGTCGCAATTGTCACGCTGTTAGACTTTTGTCCCGGAAGTTTTACTTCTGTCGGGATAAGTTTAGCACCGATCATCTTTGCGTCTTGAGAAAACTTCGCTGCGATTCCTGTTACGTGAGTTCCGTGCATCCAGTTTCCGAAAACTGTAATGTCCTTAATGAACTTTTCTTCTTTAAGTTTTGCGTTTGCCCAGTCTCTGTCTTCCTTCGTAAGTGTTCCAAGGAAAGACTTTAACTGAACATCGAAAAATCTTCTTACGTCAGCAGTGTCTGACCACTCGTAAGAGTAATCGATCAGTTGGTTGTTGCTTTCAGCAAAGTTCCATCCATTGATGTCGTCCGGGTATCCGTTTTTATCTTCATCGCGGTCGTTGCCCGGGATTTCGATTGGGTTAACCCATGCTTTAGCTTCAAGGTCTTTGTGTTTAAAGTCGTTTCCTGAATCAACAATTGCGATATTAGCTGCGTTTGCAGATCCAATAGTCATTGCCAGTCCAAGGCCTAATAAAAGAGATTTCTTCATCTCACTCTCCTATGAAAGGGTGTGTTTTAGTTACAGAGGATTATTATGATCCCTAAAAACACGAGTGCGCTAGTCTTTTATTCTTACAGGCGAAAAATAAAAAAGCGCCTCTTACGAGGCGCTTCATTATCAAAAGATGTTTTATGCTTTGAAATTATAGAGCTGGCATTTTTACAAGTAGGCTTGGACGAAGCGGCTTGTACTTAATGTTCATCCCTGGAAGACGTTTAGCAAAAGATTTTGGTGTCGCAACATCAGCAATCTCCGCGCGAGCTTTTGTGATCGCTACTTCAACGTTCATCGTCTTAGAAAGTTCCGCAGCTCTTTGAACGCGGGCCTTGTTAACGATACCAGAAGTTGCAACTTTATCTTTTAACCATGACTTCACGTCTACAGTCTTAAGGATGATGTTTTTGATATCTGCCGCTTTTAGAGCTGGGTTGATATCTTTAGCAAGAGAGATTGCGCTTGTAACAAACGGAGCTGCTTGAGACGTACCACTCATGTGAAGGTATGACTGCGCTGGACCTGTTGATTGGATCGCAACACCTGGAGCTGCTACATCAACTGTCTTTTGTCCGTAGTTAGAGAAATCTGCGATTTCAGAGTATCCAGAAGTTGCTGCAACAGAGATTTTGTTAGCTGCAGGGATGCTTGCTGGGTAATCTGGAAGAGCGTCGTTGTTAGAGTTATCGTTACCAGCTGCTACTACGAATAGTGTATCTGGAGCAGCTTTAAACATTTCCGGCCCAACAGCTAGAAGAGTTCCGTAGTAAATCTGAAGAACTTCAAGAAGTTCGTCTTGAGTTGGCTCTCTCTTAATAGCTTCGACGAATCCTGAGTGTAGGAATCCTACAGCTTGTTCGAATCCGATACCGAATGATTGGTTAACGACGTCTACTTTATGGAATTTTAGGTATCCATTTAGAGGAATCATTTCTTCAACTTGAGAAACTGCAGTTTTTTGAACTTCTTCTTTAAATTGATCGAAAGTGATTGCTGGAGCAAAATCGAACTCTAGTTGAACTGGTTCTCTTTTTTCTGGAGCAACGTATTCTTGGTATACAGTTGGAAGAATTTTAAGCGACATAACTTGTGCTTTTGGGTTGTTTAGAGCGGCGATCCCTCCAACGTGTGTCCCGTGAGCATAGCTTCCTACGAAGTTAGCTTGGTTCATGAAAGCTTTGTTTTCTACGGCCTTTTTTAACCAGTCGAACTCAGTAGCGTTGATCGTCTTTGTTTCATACTTAGCGTATAGCGTGTAGAATTTTTTAACGTCGTCGTTGATCAGGTAGTTGTACTTGTCATTGAAAACCTTTGCAGAATTTTCAGTGAAGTCCCACCCGTGAATATCACCAGGAAGTCCTGAACCGTCTAGGTCAGTTGTGCTTCCTTCTTTTTCATTTTTGTTTGTCCATGCTTTTGGGGCAAGATCTTTATGAGAGATATCTGTCCCTGTGTCCATTACGGCAACGACAGATGCACTTGCTGTACTTAACTGCAGAAGTGTTGCTAAAGTTACTAATTTTTTCATCAAGTGCTCCTCAAATGTAAGAGTCATGCGACCCCAATGTCACAATCGGCGCAGAAAATAGCACCAAACCCAAGGATTTCCTAGAAAATAGTTGACCATGTTACTTTTTATAGGCTTTAATTTTAAATGTAAGATTCTGTAAGAAATTCATTTTATTTGGCCAAAGGATAACCCCATGAAAAAAGTCTTCGTTACTCGAAAAATACTAACCGAAGGTCTAGACCTCCTGGCCAAAAATGGCTTTGAAGTGGAAGTCACAACCAAGGACGAACCTCTTACACCATCCGAATTAAGGGAGAAATCAAAGTCAGCAGACGCCCTTATTTGCACCATGGCCGACTCTATTAACAAGGATTTCCTGGAAAAAAACACTCATCTCAAAATCATCACCAACTACGCTGTAGGTGTGAATAACATCGACCTGGAAGCTGCTAAAGAGCTCGGGATCACCATTGGAAACACTCCGGATGTTCTAACCGAAGCGACGGCCGAAACCGCTTTTGGGCTTATGATTTGTGCCGCCAGAAACTTCCGTTCGGCCATCAGAAACGCTGAAGAAGGACACTGGAAACACTTTGAGCCACAGGGGCATCTAGGGTATGCGCTTAAAGGAAAAGTACTAGGAATTGTGGGATACGGTCGCATTGGAAAACGCCTGGGAGAAATGGCCCATGGAGCGTTTGGAATGGAAGTGAGGGGTTATAAAAGAGGTGAAGACTTAATCGCCTTCTTAAAAGATATCGACGTCCTTTCTCTGCATATCCCGCTGACTCCAGAGAGCCGTCATATCATTGGAAAAAAAGAAATTGCCGCCCTTAAAAAGACAGCGATTATCGTCAACACCGCCAGAGGTGACGTCATCGACCAGGACGCTCTTTATGAAGCCTTAAAAAATAAAGAGATTTTCTCAGCTGGTCTAGACGTCACAACACCAGAGCCACTAATCCCAACTCACCCGCTCTACTCATTACCAAATGTCATGATTCTTCCCCATATCGGCTCGGCGACTTTTGAAGCAAGAAGAGCGATGTCGATTCTTTGTGCGGAAAATATTATGAAGGCTTTTAATTAGGATTTTTTCAGGGAGAAAAAGACGTCCATCCCTGGAGTCCATTTCATAGAGACAAAAAGCAGAAGGGCCCTTAATGGGCCCTTCTGCTTTTGATTTTAATTAGTGCTTAAGATCGTTAATGATAGTGATTCTTGTTACGTC
>CAXHHE010000324.1:0-4165 GCA_964016365.1 uncultured Bacteriovorax sp.
CACAGAAGCCTTCGTCGGCAGCGTCAGATGTGTATAAGAGACAGGATTGTAGGAGCTGAACCAAAGCTTGCAGCGGTTCCGTTTTTATAAACTGTAATACCAGAAGGCGTGTAGACAACGGCTACATGTTGCCATTGATTCAAATCTACAGAGTGCGATTCAAAAGTCGTCGATGTTCCTGTAAACGCAGACCAGTTGCTGTTTTGAATGACCAGAGCGCGGTTAAAAGCACCCGAGTGGTTATCAATTGAAAGCACATGCTGGAGGGTGGTGCTTGTAGGATAAACCCAGGCCATCCATGTTGTGCTGCTCATGGTGTTTGGCTGAGGATTGATATTTGTTGTTACGACTGTGCTTGTTCCGTTAAATTCAAAACGATATGGGCTGGTAAAAATCCCGTTGCCGGCAAAGCCGCCGCCAAGAGAGCAGTCTAAGTTTCCATTTAAAGAACTATTTGATGTGTTCACCCATGTTGAAATTGAACAGCCAGTACTCGGGATCGAGCGGTCACCGTTGGCATTTTCAGCATCAAAGGTTGCCGTCGCACCACCGGGAAGAGACTTACTACTTCCGCCACCTGAGCTATTTGAACAAGAGGTGATAAGAGATAAAAGAAAAACGAATAGAATTAAATTTTTCATAGAAAAATTTTCTATCCGCGCTCTTTTAGTGTCAAACCTTTTAAAAAGTTTCTTAGGAATTGGTCGCCGCATTCGCGGTAGTTTTCATGACCTTTTTTGCGCAGAAGAGCGCTGAATTCAGAGCGGCCTACTTTAAAGCCAGCTCGGGACATAGCATCGTGCATATCTTCTTCTTTAAGGGCAAAGGCCACCTTAACTTTCTTTAAAACGACATTGTTTGTAACGGGAAGTTCAAAAGGTGGAGGAGTTTTGCTCTCGTCTTTTCCGCGCTTGTAATAAACCATGCCATCTAAAAAGTGAGCGATCATTTCATCACTGCATTTTATGTAGCCCGGGTCTTCTTCGTCTTTAAAGTAAGCGCGCACTTCATCCAGTGGCACTGTTGGGCCAGAGAGCTTTATGATCTCAACGACTTTATAGTCGCTGATGTCGAGTAGGTAGCGCAGGCTTCTTAGGTAATCGTTTGGGGTCATGTCTTGGTCATCCTTTTTTCGTGATTATAATGGGTTTTACTCCAAAAAGTGACTACTTTTTAGACAAGTCATTACCTTTTTACAGCGTAACTTGAGGAAATTTTCTGAAAGTGACAGAATACATAAAATTGTACGCGAACCTTACACCCCCAAACGGAGTCGTTTATGAAGTCTAAATCTTTAGTTCTCGCTTGCGCGCTTACTGCAGCTGCTTTCAGCTTTTCTGCCTTTTCTCAAGAATCAACTGTCTGTGCTGATCCTTTAAAAAAGATTTGTACGGAAACTCAGGCCCAAAGAGCTCAGAGAGATATTTATATCAACAAGCTAAAAGGTGAAATCGCAGCAGAAGCTTCAAAAGCTTCTGAGCCAAGAATTGAAGAAATGAAGAAAAAGATTTCTAAATTTCACTTCATTAAACGCGCTATTCAGTCATACAAAATTAGAAACCAAGAGATCATGCGTGCAGCTAAGAAGAGAGTTGTGGGAATTGAAACTGTTGTGACAGACCCAGCGAACGTAAATCTTCTTAAGTCATACATGAAGCGTGGAATTTCAGAAAGCCGTTTTGACAATACAACTAAGATTGTTATGTCGGGAATCATTGACCAGATTATCGTTGGTAACTTTGGTGACTTCCTAGAAAGAACTGGAATGGAAGACAATATTCTAGCTCAGCTTCTAAACAATGCGTGTGGATCTGATGGTATGGTGGCAAACGCTTTTGCTACAACATTAGGAAACGATAAGTACGTTTTAATCTGTCCAGGATTCCTGATCACTATGAGCCAGGAACCGGATATGAGAGAGAGATTCAACAGCATCCTTCTAGCGATCTCTCACGAAATGGGTCACCATTTAGATAACAGCAAGCTTGGAAACGAACTATACAAACCATTCATGGGGTGTTTAGCTGATAACTATGTTGATAAATTCAACAAGACAGACGACGATAAAAAATTCTGTAAGAAGAATGAAAAAGATCCAGCTGCGTGTAACATGAAAGTTGTAACAAGCCACGCTGGTGAGTTGATTGCAGATGCTTGGGGGATGAAAGCTCTAAACATTCACGCTAGATCGCAAAACTACTCTTTTGCTGAAACAGATGCACTTCTAGTAAGCAGCTGGGCTAACCTGTGTGGAACTGGTGATGAAGGTATCCACCCATCTGGTGACTTCCGCATTGGAACATCGCTAAGAACGAACCCAGATATCGTTGACTACCTAGCTTGTGGCAACGCAGGTGTAAGCAATAAACCAGCTTGTACATTCGAAGGCGCAGTTAGTATTTAAGACTTTCTAACTAATCATATCTGATTTAGAATCTCCCTGAGGGTTATGCCCTCACGGGAGATTTTATGTTTTTACAATTCAATTTTTCCGCTATCCTTGTTTGTGCCGTGCTTAATATGGTGCTGGGCTTTTTGTGGTATGCTTTTCTTTTTAGCAGGCCATGGATGAAGCTGATGGGATTAAATCCTGACAAAATGAGTGAACACGAGCCTCAAAATGCAGTGACTCACGGTTATTTTGCTTCGTTTATCTCTTACATCATCATGGCATTGGTGTTGAGCTACTTTATTATTACAACAGGGGCTACGACGGCATTAGAGGGTTTAAAACTCGGCTTTTTATGTTGGCTGGGATTTTCTTTAACGACAATGCTGCCGAACCATTATTTTTCTATGAAACCTATTAAGCTTGCTTTCATTAATATCTCTTATCCACTTGTGGGAGTGTCAATGATGGGCGTGATCCTTGCCATTTGGAGATAGTATGAAAAGCGTTCTACTTTTATCATTTGTGACTCTTTCATTGTATTCATGTTCTAAAACGCCAGAGAAACCAGCTGTCACCATTGGCCAGTACTCTAAGCAAGTCGTGCAGATCAATGAAGTTGTCAATAAACTGATGAATGAACCAGATGTAAAAGTCATGAACTATATGGCCGATGGAGTAGAAGCGACGAGAGCGATTCCATGCGATGCTGTCGGTGAAGAATGTAATGCCTATTATGAATTTCTTAATAAAGTTGTCGACCTGACAAAAGACAATGAGCTTAGCGATGCCGACAGAAAGGAGCTGGTAGAGCTTCAGGCAAAACTACAAAAAGAACTGCAAAAAAGTGATGTGAAAATCCAGCAAGAGTGGAAGGATTACATCAACTCTCAAGGTAAAAAAGAATAAATTTTAGTGGATTGCCAGAGGCTTTCTCAGGCGTACAAGCACCATGCTGGTAGTGAATTCTCTACCCAGGATTTTTTGTAGCCACTTTTTCCCTTTGATTGGTTTGCAATGAAGCTCTACGATTTCAAATGGACTTTCATTAAAGATCTTTTCAAAATCAGCAATGGAAAGCTGGTTGAGACCACCAGCAACTTCATTAAACTTTGTAGCGCCATCATGATAAAACTGGTTTCTCCAGCGAATCAGTGCTTTTTCAGTAAAAAGTAAATGCGACCATGGGAAGACAGAGAAGGCGTGTCCTCCGTGCGGGTGATACCACGTTGGACCGAAGCTAATATAGGCTTCACCACCAGGGCGAAGACAGCTGTACATAATCTTTAGCATTTCTGCCGGTTTTTCGAAGTGCTCGAAAGCATCAATAGAAATAATTAAGTCTGCTTGCGATTGAAGATTCTCAGGGAGAGTTGTAGCAAAAGTACAGTTTGGAAGTTGAATGCGTTCTAAGTTGTCTGCAACCAGCTCTGCCCTGATTTCAAGTCCCATAGAAAGCTTAGCACCCCATTGGGCCATTGCTTCGGTGTCTCCACCTAGGCCGCAGCCAAAATCAATGACGAATTTATCTTTGATTTTTGCAGGGAAATTATCGACGAAAATTTTATCTAAAGTCAGACGGTTTTCAGATGCCGGTGCGCTTGTATCAATGTGATACTTTCTCTTTAGATAAGCAAATTGTAGGTCGTGAATCATATTCGTCATCCTCGGTTTTATACAACAGAATCCAGTTAGTTTCCTCAGGCAGGTAATATCTGTCCCTTATACGCATCTCCGAGCCCACGAGACGCTCAGTTATCTCGTATGCCGTCTTCT
>CAXHHE010000325.1:0-4148 GCA_964016365.1 uncultured Bacteriovorax sp.
ACACAGAAGCCTTCGTCGGCAGCGTCAGATGTGTATAAGAGACAGGAACACGATTCGTGGTCTTCTTTCTGATTTAGATTTCATCGAAGTTGAAACTCCGATTCTTTATAAGTCGACTCCGGAAGGAGCGCGTGACTATATTGTTCCTTCACGCGTTCACCCTGGACAAGTTTACGCTCTTCCGCAATCACCACAAACGCTTAAGCAGCTTTTAATGATTGGTGGAACTGATAAGTATTTCCAAATCTGCCGTTGTTTCCGCGATGAAGACTTACGTGCTGATAGACAGCCGGAATTCTCTCAGGTGGATATTGAGGTTTCATTTGCCACTCAAGAGTACATGAAAAACTTAGTTGAAAAGATTTTAAAAGCGGTCTTCAAAAAAGACGACAGCTTCAAACTTCAGACGATGAAGTATGTAGATGCCATGAACCTATACGGTTGTGATAAACCAGATTTACGTTTTGGTTTAAAACAAATGATCGTTACTGACGTTTTCAAGGGATCAGACTTCGCAACATTTGCTTCTGTTGGCGACAATGGCGGTATTATTAAGGCGATGTTTGTTCCAGAAGCGATGGGGCAGTTCACACGTAAAGACACAGACGGATTTGTTGAAATCGTCAAACCTTATGGTGGTAAAGGTGTTGCTTTCTATAAACTTTCAAAAGGTGAGAGATCGACAGGGATTTCTAAGTTCATTACACCGGAAATCGAAGCAAAACTTTTTGCTCTTTCTGAAGAAAAAGGTGACGGAACTTGGTTATTCTTTGCAGACAACAACCACTCAGTAGCGCACGCAAGTGCAGATGCTCTTAGAAGAAACCTTGGGCATAAACTCAACCTAATTGGGAAAGAAGATGCTTTCCTATGGCTATATGACTTCCCACTTTTAGAGTGGAGCGAAGGGGAAAATGGAGCGCCTGGACGATTCACAGCTGCTCACCACCCGTTCACAATGCCGTCTCGTGAGAAGATGGATGTGTTCATGAACTCGGATCATACAGATCCAAATGGGCCACTTAGAACATTAACAGCTGAAGCGTACGACGTTGTTTGTAACGGATACGAAATCGGTGGTGGATCAGTGAGAATTTTCGACAACGCTGTTCAAGACAGAATGTTTAAAGTTCTAGGGTTTACTCCAGAAGAAACAAAAGCACAGTTTGGTTTCTTTATTGAGGCCCTAAAATATGGTGTTCCTCCGCACGCTGGTCTTGCTTTTGGTCTGGATAGATTGATTATGATTTTAACTGGTACAGACTCAATTAGAGATGTTATTGCTTTCCCTAAGACAGCGTCGGCGAGTGATTTAATGTCTCAAGCTCCGTCTCGCCCAAGCGAAGCGCAGTTAAAAGAACTTCATTTCAATTGGACAACGAAAGCTTAAAGCAGAAACGCTTTTACTGAATCAACAATACTTCGAGAGTTGTACGGCTTCTTCAAATAGCCGTCAGCTCTCAAGTCCTTAACCTTCCCTGAAATATCATCTGAACCTGAAGCAATAACTACCTTGAATTTTTCGCGGTCTGCTCGATTGTTCAAAAGAGGAATCAGCTCTGATCCTGACATTTTAGGCAAGAAGAGATCAACCAGGATAAGATCCGGGATGGAGTTCTCTTTTAAGTGCTCAAGTAATTCTTCGGCCGTCTCCATGAAATGGACATCAAGTCTTTGGTTGCGAAGAATCGCTTCAAGTAAATCTCTTAAATCCGGATCATCCTCAACAATCGCAACTTTTCTTTCCTGGATTTCGTCGCTTACTTCATCGTTAATGAGTTTGAGGATGGTTTGGATGAGTTCATTGGCATTGATTGGTTTCGGTAAAAATCCCGAGAACCCAAAGTTCAATGCCCTCATGCGCTCTTCCTTCATCGCGTGTGCAGTGAGTGCAATGATTGGCAGAGTTTTTCCGGATTGTTTGATTCTCTTGGTGACTTCATAGCCGTTCATGAGCGGCATCTGGATGTCCATCAGGATGAGATCAAAGTTATTCTCCAATGCTGTTTTAATTCCCTGGTAAGGGTCACTGATGGTGGTCACATTCGCGCCAACATCACTTAAAATCACATTGATTAATGTTAAGTTGTCTTCCAAATCGTCGATGACCAGGATGTTTGTTCCTTTAAGTGCGGTTTTATTGGCAAACTTTTCGGAAGGTTTATAGAAATGTGAGCGAGGCTCACTAAAAAATTTTGTATCATCAACAACATCAACTTTCATGGTGGCCACGAATGTACTACCGACACCCAGCTGACTTCGTTGCAGATAGAATTCACCATTCATAGACTCACATAAACGTTTTGTCAGAATCAGGCCAAGACCTGTTCCACCATATTTTCGCGTGGTCGAAACATCGGCCTGAGTAAATGGCTGGAAGAGTTGAGTGGCCTGCTGCTCAGAAATCCCGACACCGGAATCGATGATAGAGAATTTCAAGCGAGAGTTGCAGAAACCGACTTGCAGTTCAACAGTTCCTTTCATCGTAAACTTAATGGCATTACCGACGGCATTCATAAGAATTTGCTTAATGCGGGTCGGATCAGATTTGATGATTTCCGGAAGTTCATTCATCGCTTTAATTTCAAAACGAATCCCGTTTTCCTGTGCTCTAAATTCCATTAAAGAGGCAACATCAGCTAAAAGCTCCGGCAGATTCATGTCGATTTTTTCAATTACTAGTTTTCCGGCCTCGACTTTTGAAAGATCGAGAATATCGTCGATGATTCGAAGAAGTTGCTCAGAGTTTTTCTCCGCAATCGAAATGTATTTGTTTAATTCAGATTGTGAAAGGTCCGGGTTTCTCATCAGGTTTACAAACCCCATGATTGATCCCAAAGGAGTTCTAATTTCGTGACTCATATTGGCCAGGAAAGCACTCTTGGCATGGTTGGCACTTTCAGCAAGCTGTTTAGAAGACTTAACTTCATCAAGAACAGCTTCAAGCTTTTGAGAAAGTACTTTTTGTTCGTGAATATCAGTGTTGGTTCCAATCCACTTTTTAATGATGCCATTTTCATCACGCATCGGAAGTGCGCGCGCCAGAAACCATCTGTATTGTCCTTCATTCCCGCGCAGGCGAAACTCAATCTGGTAAGGAGTCCCATTGGTGATTGATTCTTTCCAGGAAAGAGCGATTTGTTTGATATCGTCTGGATGATGAAAGAGATACCATCCTTTTCCTAAACCTTCCTGGGCCGAAGCCCCGGTGTAATCTTCCCATCTCTCATTGAAATAAATGATATCTCCTTGAGGATTAGCAGTGAAAATAATTTGCGGCATAACTTCAGCGAGGGCGCGGAATTCTGTTTCACTTTCCTGAATATGTTTTCTGGCGTGAACTTTTTCAGTAACGTCTGTCGCAAAAACAAAAATCCCATAAGGTTTTCCACTTCCATCAGACATTCTTTTGTAAGTGATGTCCGCGTATTGTGAATGATCTTTTCCTTTGTTGGCAAAAGCAGAGAAGATGGTTCTTGCTTCTTTGACTGAATAACTTTCACCGGTTTCAAACACGTCTTTCATTTTTGTGAAAAATTCAGGACGCGTATGCAGCTCTGGCAGTGCTTCTAAGATAGGAAGACCAATCACCGAGCGGTGATCAATCATCTTAGAATACTCTTCATTGATTTTTTCAAAAATAAAACTCGGCCCCTTTAAGATGGCCATCGCAGCAGGTGTGCTATTAAAGAGTGTTTCGAATTTTTGTCTTTCAGATTCTACGGTTTGATGGGCGATCGAGAGCTCATTGGCCAGGGTGGCGAGCGCTTCTGTGCGTTCTGAATTTTCCTGCTCCATTTGCATCATATGCGATGAGTCCCTAATCAATAAGTTACATTTAGGTGAAAAGTATATCTCTAAATTTTATTTACCGTCCTCATTTTTTTGGGATTTTTGCCACTATTTTTGAGGAAAAATTGGTTTGTAAACCTCTGATTGAATAGGGTTTTAAGGGGTTAGGAAGGTATTTAGATTGCATTAAGTTTGAGGGGTGTCTTGCGTCTAAAAACAGATGGCAAAACATTGATTTGAGGAGAAAAATGACTATAGCTTGTCTTTATCACTTTATCATTCCTATCGATTTTATCGAAACCCTAAAAGGCTGTCTCTTATACACATCTCCGAGCCCACGAGACGCTCAGTTATCT
>CAXHHE010000326.1:0-4128 GCA_964016365.1 uncultured Bacteriovorax sp.
AATTAAAACCGGCCCACGCCACTCTGCCACTTCCAGGAATTGAGCCGTGCTTAATGGATGAAAACGGAAAAGAAATTAAAGACCTGGTGGCCAGCGGAAACCTATGTTTGAAAACACCATGGCCTTCACTTGCCAGAACCATTTACGGGGATCACGAAAGATTTATTCAAACTTATTTCTCTACGTATCCTGGATACTATTTTACAGGAGATGGAGCAAAGAGAGATAGTGACGGCTATTACCGCATCACTGGACGTGTCGATGATGTTATCAATGTTTCTGGGCACAGAATTGGAACGGCAGAAGTTGAAGATGCCATCAATGAGCACCCATCAGTCATTGAAAGCGCAGTCGTTGGACTCCCTCACCCGATTAAAGGCCAGGGGCTCTACGCTTTTGTTATCCCTGTTGATGGAGTTGAAGATTCTGAAACTCTGGAAAAAGAAATCCGTGAGACTGTTAATAAAATTATCGGGCCAATTGCTAAGCCGGATCTTATTCAGGTTGTAGAAGGTCTGCCAAAAACACGCTCAGGAAAAATCATGAGACGTATTTTAAGAAAGATCGTTGAAAACGAGATTGAAAGTATCGGCGACACTTCAACTCTTTTAAACCCAGAGATCGTTGAAAAACTGATCGCCGGGAAAAAAGAGCTGAACTGCTAGTTATTTTCGTTATTAATTTTTGTAATGTGAGCTTCTATCGTTTTTAAAGCATATGGTAGAAGCTCCGGTTTAAGCCCGACATAAACGACATCGAGGATTTCCTGAAGATTTCTTCCCATCTTTAAAAGTTCTTTGATTTGATTCTCGCGCTCTTGTCTATGCTTAAGCGTCTCTGAAATCTTATGAGTTCCACCAATAATAATCCCATGACTTGGGATTATATTCTTTGGGTTTAAATCAATCACACGTTGAAGAGAGTTGAAGTACTTCTTCATATCCCCTTCTGGACCTCCGATCACAACTGTTCCGATAGTCTGAATTAAATCTCCGGCCAGAAACCAGCTTAGGTTTCTTGGAGCAATGGCAAGTTGTCCTTCATCATGTCCTGGAACTTCGTACACGATTACATCATGACCCAAACTCTTGGTCAGGATATCGCCTTCTTTTCTAATCACTACTTCGATACCTTTAAAGTATTCAGCACCGATGATTGTATAAGTGAACTGGCTCATCTCCATTGGCACTTTGTATTCTAAAGCGATGTCGCGCGAGAATTCATAGTGATCAGGATGGTGATGAGTAATAAGAATGCGATCAAAGCCAATTTTATTCACTGATTTTAAAAACTTCTTAAGTTCTGCCTCATCACGAGGAGAAGGATCAATTAAGTATTTTACGGCATCATCATCGCCGATAATAAAAGAGTTCGTGCGATTGGCCGGAGGAAATGTGTGCGAGAGCGGAAGAAATTGCCTGACGCCATAAATAGACTCAATCATCGGCACTTCTGTTTCCGGGTCATGAGGCAGAGTCATTTCAATCGGCGTATTGTGCAGGGGATTTTTTTCAAATGTTTTTAATAAAACAACAGCTGGTGGTACCGCAAGCACATGGCCCTGGCGGTAGCGCTCAAGTAAATTCTTTGGCGTATTCCACTCTCCAAACTCTACTTCGCTTGGATCGAGATTAAACTCCTTAGGAGCTTTAAGGTGAATCTTAATATAATAGTTTTTAAATCTATAAGGATTGAATTCAGGTGTAATCGCTAAGCCGATATCTTCAATCGCTTCAACTTCACCATTTTCAATGGCCGCCACTAAATCATAATTGAGCTCTTCTCTGACTTCGCGGATAAGCGCATGCAGAAGCTGAGGTTTCATATGAGTAGGCCAGATAGCATGAGGCAAGGCCTCTTCACTGTCTGTTGCATCTACTTTTCCCCCAGGGGTTGCATAATAACCCGGGAAGACATTCAAGTAGTTTTGTCTCTTGATAAAAAAGATTTGGTCATTAGTTGTAAATACGGCGGATACTGATTCTTTCATGCGCTTAGAGTATCACCAAAGGACTTCTTTTAGAAGGTTTTGAACTCTTTTTTAAGAATAGGATCTTTAAGGACTTTACTGTTTTTCAGTAAACAAAGACGCAGTAGATGCGCCTCACCGACTTCTTTAGTAATAAAGCATTTCTCTAGGGCTTTTCCCATAGCTTCGGCCACTGCGCGAGAAGCTCCTTGAAAAGCTTTATTGCCCGATGGGAAGTAATAGTCGGTGTGGTCTTGGTACAAGAGGGCCTGATCGTAAATGATTTGCCCTTTATCGAAATAATCGCCAATCATAATAATGTTTGGTTTAGGCGCAAGGCTCTGCGGGAACAGTACAGTTTCCTTAGAAAGGAGGCGCTCAGTTCTGCCTGAAGGAATAAACCAGATTGAAGGCAGTTCATTGACTAATTTTTTATCTGAAATAAAACCTGAAGCCGTGAGCACCAGGTCTATCTTTTCTTTTTCAATATACTCGATCGCTTTGCTCCATCCATCTTCGGTCTGTGTCCCAGTCTTATCGTAGACAACTAATGGAGTGACCTGTGCTTCAATTTTCTTAGGAAGGAATTTTAAAAATTCATTCAGTACATGCTGGCCATGAAAGCGGCCTGATTCACTAAGTTCTTTTGGTGTGACTTTAGCGCAATTGTATTCATTGCTTTCTGTCATATCTAGTGCTGGAAGAATTTTGTGAGTTTTTGAATGAGTCTGAGCTTTATTTGAGCAAAAGCCAGTATCGACAATGGCAATCTTTAAGGCCCCATGGGCAGAGGGAAAAAAGAAAAAGGCCGCTCCTAAAAGAAGCGGCCCTATAAACTTAGTTATCAAAAGTCGTTGGTTCTGGAATGTAGAATGGATTATGTACGGCCTTATTTGCATATGCCTTATTATAAGTCTCTTTAAAATTCTTTTTCAAACTTTTCTCAAAAGAATCTTCCATATCCTTAAGAACTCCATTTGTTGCGTTCTGGATCTTAAGTTTCATGTCTCTGTAGATTCCATCTCCACGACTCATTGCACTTGAAAGAGTTTCTTTCATTGCGATTGCCGAAAGAACGAATGGAAGCTTAGAAACCACTACATCACCTGCTGAAGCAGCTTTTAGAGCGTTATGGAAAAGTGATCCATCTTCTTCGATCATCTTCGCCCATTTTTTATCGCGAGAGAAGATTCCACCTGATTCATCGTACGCTACGTTGATCGCCAGGACTTCAGACAGAGCTTTTAGCGAGTACACCTTGATTGTATCGTTTGGTGTATTGAAGTTTTCTGGAGTTACTTTTGCCTTAATTTCAGCAAGTAGTTCTGCTGGAGTTAATGCCAGTGACTGAGCAAGAGCTAAATCACTCGTAAATCCTCTTAAGCTTGACTGCATTAAAGCACTCGACTTAAGAACGCCCGTTGCTCTGTGTGGGTTTGTGAAATGAACAGAGCGTTTTCCAAAAAGAAGCTTAGAAGCATCTTTCATAGATCCAATTGACTGGATGTTTTTTAAACCAGCATTTGAATCATCAACCAGAAGGAAAGTTGAAGACTTCGACTTTCCTAGGAAAGCGTTTAGCGACTTCATGCTTGTTGAGCTTGAATCATCAAGAACCACTAGTACTTTTTGAGAAAGACCATTAGCAATTGTGCCTGCGTTTAGAGACTGAAGGCTTAAGTCAAGGATAGATACTTTTTCAGATCCACCCATCGCTTGTAGAGCATCAAGGAAGTCATTTAACTGAGCGTCTGTGTTCGCAACAAGAACTGGCACTTTACCTTTATCAGCAAATTGCGCTTTTGCCATTGTCACGAAGTCTTGAGGAAGAACCCCAATCACTACACCGTTTTGTTCAACGCGAGCGCTGATGGCCAGGTCGCGGTAAGCGTCTTGTTCAGCATCTACCAGGATTTCAGCATCTGATAGATTTACAGTTGATTGAAGAGATCCAACAACACCAAAGTCTTTAGTGATGATTGGGTTTTGTGAGTTTGTTTCAAGCTTAATTTTAAGCTCACCTTTGTACTCGCGCTTAGAGTTGTTTGTTAGAGCAATTCTAAGTTTGTTTTTTGATCCTTTTAATAACTGAGACTCAAGACTTAAACCAGATAGTGCTAGTGGGTCTGTCTCTTATACACATCTCCGAGCCCACGAGA
>CAXHHE010000327.1:0-4109 GCA_964016365.1 uncultured Bacteriovorax sp.
ACACAGAAGCCTTCGTCGGCAGCGTCAGATGTGTATAAGAGACAGCTTTAATGTAAGCCTCAGCTTTTTTCCCATCTTCTGTCAGGCGCACTTTTTCCCATTGAAGAGACTCACCACCGTAAAGAACTTTGGCGAAGAATTTCGTCACACCATTCATTTCGTTGATCTGGTTTTGAATACTCATCTTGATGGCCTTTTCACCAAAAGATGGAGCATCAATTAAAAGCTTCACGACGTTGTCTTTAATGGCATCCATATTGGCCTTGAAGCCAGATCCAGACATGTCAGCACCGTCAATCAAGGCAGGCTTTAGAAGCTTTTCCATAACGGCATCTTTAATCTTTGATCCTTCCGGAGTGTTGAAGATTTCTTCAAAGTTTTCTTTCTTTAGAAGAACGTCTCTTAATTCCATTGGAACATCTTTATCAGAAATCCCGGCAAGCGAGTCTTTAACAGTTCCGCGAACCATGGCCTTGATAAACTGATCAAGACCACCACTTTGGTATAAGAAGTCCAGTAAGTCTTGTTTTGCTTTTTTCGATTTAGCAACATCGTTTAAATCGACAGAAAGATTTTTAATGATTCCATCAAGAGAGTGTTTTGCGTTCTCTGGATTGTATTCAATATAGTGTGACAATAAAATCGCCAGTGGCTTAACTGACGAGTCGATATTTTGCTGCATTTGTTGCGTGTATGGAGATGCCGGAAGTAGGGCACTCAGACACGGAAGAAAAGTTGAGAACTCGCGCTTGATCATAACTGTCGCAGCATCTTTTTGTTCCGTCGTCATCCATGTGTTGATGTTACTTCTTACAATCGTCATCCCACGAGCTGTCAGCGTGTCTGTACAAACACTCAGCTTCGCAGTCACTTCACCCATTGGGAATTTCTTAAGACCATCAAGACACTGGTTGTATTGTTTTAGGGCATCATCAATTTCAGATTTTTGAGCGTTGAAATCCGCAGTTCCCAGAGCACCTTTGAGCAGATAATTTAGTTTAAGTGCCCCAAGTTGTTTTGCAAAATTGATGGCAAAGTTTTTTGTACACTCATCAAGGTGAGCAGAAAGAGCATCTCCGGCCAGGTCTTTATCGGCACAGGCCATGAACTCATCCTCAACCGGGCGTAGGGCAGAAGGGGTCTTTGTCGTGTTTAACTGTGCCTGTGTTTCCACGCGACCGTAGTTGATTACGATAGACTTCGTTGCTTCACGCTTTAAGCTGTCGACACACTTGTCTTGTTTGGCCTCTTTGGCCATACAGGCCTGGAAGTTGCCCATCAGAGTTTTTCTGATTGAATTACGTTTTTCTGAAAGGTCCATTCCTGGACGGTCTTTCAGGTAAGAGTTTAAAGAAGAGTCGATCTGGTCTTGACCAACGATCATCGTCGTTGAAGACGAGACTTTGTCTGAACAGGTATAAAGGTTTTTCGTGTAATCAGAGATTGAGAATTCTTTACCGTCTTTTGTTCCAAGACAGTCACCAAGAGCTTTTTTGAATTGGGCCTCAACTGTTTTTTTATCAGCGTCGCGACCGTCGTACATGCTTCCTACACTTTTGTTGAATTGAACTTCACCAAAGAAGAAGGCGATCTTTTTAACAGATCCTTTAATACAAGAGTTGACCTGATCCATGACCACGCCAGTTGTTTTTTTATCGATACACTCATTGTTTGATTTCGTTAAATCAGCAATGAAAGAGTCTACTTGTTGTTTGGTTAAACCAAGAGCAGAAAGCCCGCCTGATTTTTCCAAATAGCCGTACACTTCTTTTGAGAAACTAGTGCTCGAGATTTGCTTAGCGGCTTTAGTCGTAAGTGAGTTACTGCATTTTTCCAGTGTTTCATCTGATGGCTCATCACCAATACACTTTTCGAATTCGCCTTGAACCAGGTTTTTGACTAGAGCGTTTGTTTCAGCATCTGTTAAGTTTCCTTTTGCAGTGTCTCTGATTTGGTAGTCGGCAACTTTCATCGCCACATTGCGAGTCAGTTTTCCTGTACAGCTTCCTAATCTTTTATTCAGGTCGCTTGCTTCAGAAATATTATTGGGAAGAATTTTATCGATACATTTTCCCAGATCAGCAACAGAAGATTTGTTCAGTTCCGCTTTTCCTGGCATTCCATCAGGGATGGCATCGTTTAGCTTAAGAGTGGCAACGTTCCCAGAGAAGCTGACAATCGTTTTTCTTAGACACGCTTCACGGGCCGCTGGAGTCTGTTGGTTGTTCCAACATTTATCGAGAAGGGCGACACCTTCATTACCGACTTTGATTGATAATGATTTATTATTTTTGAGTGAGTCGCTGGCAGTGTCTTTTAAAGTTGCGCTTACAACTTTATATGTCACTTCGTTGGTGATGCTATTTTCACATGGAGAAATATCCAGCATTCCGTCTGCTCTGGCACCTTTTTTCCTCTGGGCTTCAGCGCACGTTTTAAACTGGGCACTTTTATCTGCAGCTAGTTTTTTTACTTCTGCCGGGGCCATAACTGACTTAATAGCGGGAGTGCTGGTGATTTTATCATTAACGAGAAGAGATCCAGTGTTTGAAACTAATGTGTCGATACATCCCATGAATTGGTCAGTATAAGACTCTTTGCTCTGAGGATTACTTCCAACTTTTTGCGTACATGAATCAAAAGAAGGCCATACTGATTTTTTAATCAAATCAGCAGTTGCTTTTGAAGAAGCTTTCTCATTGATTGTTTTAGAAAGAGAGAGGTCAGTAACTTTGCTTACACCAGTCTTCATGGTTGAAAGCGCACAGTTTTTTACATCTGTTGCTGTCGATTTTGTTTTAGCGATACAGGCCTTATAAAGATCGGCCTGGCTTTTGTTAAATGGAGTGCGGTCCTTTTCTGGTAGAGAAGAGTTAAGGCTCGCGCGTGATAACTCGTAAACGATCCCGATCCCGGCGCTTGGAACTAAGCTGGCCGAAAGGGCATCAATACAATGGCTGGCATCGTACTGAGAGTTCATTGATTTTCCGATACAGCCATTAAATGGCTCGGTCATTTTATTGACCCACATTGCACGTCGGGCCGGATCAGCGACACCTTCTTTTTCAAGAATCTTGTCGGCAAATTTTCCAATCAGGTTGTTTCCTAAATACCCATAGAATCTAATAAGATTGTCATCAGTAAGAGGGTTGAGTGTTTTCTTCATCCCATCCTGAATAGTCGATTTGATAAAAGCATTCAGTTCTGTAGGACTTGAATAGTAACCAAGAAGGTCTTTTTGGTATGGAGTGATTTTCTCCATAACTTTCTTTTCAATGTTAATGTTGAACAGGTCGGCCGCTCCGGCCTTCACCTTAGATGTCATTGTTTGAGTGAATGACGATGGCCTCTCGTAGTTAGTCGGCGTAATTAACGCAATTGAATCAAGCTCCGCAGAAAATGACTCAAATGACAACCCAGTCAGCACAATTACGAGTAAATTTTTCATGACCTGTTCCTAAACATAGTTCCTCGTGGTTTAACGGCAAAAATCGGTGCGATCTTTAAAAGATTCGGGGCCGAAACGTGACTAATTTTCTTTCAGCGACAGGAAAAACCTGACAGTTGAGTGAAAAGATCGACTACTAAGACTAAATAGTGTTACTAGAGGGACAATAATTGTCGGGTATCCGACACACTTCACAAGAGGGGTTTTAATGAAGGCATTTTTAAAATTATCTATGTTAGCGATGCTTGTTGTTCTTGCTAGCTGCGGAGGAGGCGGTGGCGGTAGTGCTCCATCAACTTATGGAACTTACCACTCACCAAACATTCTTGCGAGTGAGTTCGTGAACTCACTAAACTCAGTAGATGGAACTTATTCATCTCACGTTGAACTTTACACGAACGAAACTCTTAGGTCTCAAGTTCCAGGACAAGAAGACTGGTTCGTAATCTGGGACGCAAAATACAGCGAATATAAAGCTGTTTCTCTTCAGTACATCCGTTCAATCGTTTACTACGATTACTATGCTAACAACAGAGCTGTAGCTTCTGAGTTCAGATCTATTGAAAGAGGGGATATCCTTTCAGGTAACCTAAACGGTGACTACTACGGAAATGACTACGAAGTAGTAGACAGACTTTCATCTGGATACTTCGAAGGAAGA